>CAMLRX010000038.1 GCA_946482545.1 uncultured Flavihumibacter sp.
GTCGCGGCTCGACAGTTATGGTAGCGAAACCTGCATTCCCATGCTGGAAACAGATGAAGAGATGCGCGAGGAAATGCAGGGCATCGTTCACAAAATGGAAAAGGAACTCCGCAATTTTTACCTGCTCCGTTCAGAAGTACTTTCAGGGTTGCTGAACCTGTTCGTGATCTATCTCTCCCGTAAGATGAACAACGGCTCCGGTGAACACCCCGATTCAAAAGACGCGGAGCTGGTCAGAAAGTTCCGCGTATTGCTGAAAGAGAATTTCACCACCAAAAAACAAGTGGCCGATTACGCGTCGGAACTTTTTGTGACACCGAATTACCTGAACAGAAAGGTCAAAAAAATAACCGGGTTCACCGCCAGTTACCTCATCCAGCAACAGATCATCCTGGAAGCAAAGCGCCAGGCCATTCATTCCAACATCAGCATGAAAGAAATCGCCTACTTCCTCGGCTTCGAGGACCTCGCGCACTTCAGCAAGTTTTTTAAGAACAACTCGGGGATGAACTTTTCCAACTTTAAAAAAGGGTTGTCGCTTTCGATCTGAACAAAGGTTACAATTCATTCAGTTTGCCGAGGTAGGCATCAGCCTGGAACAGGAGGGCTTCTTTTTTATCGGCGCTCATTTTGTCCCAGGTTTTATAAACCATACCCAATCGTGGGTTTTTATCCATGGTTGCGCGGTGCCGGTCGAAAAAATGCCAGTACAAACTGTTGAACGGACAACTACCCTCCCCCGTTTTTACA
Organism: uncultured Flavihumibacter sp.; assembly: GCA_946482545.1. Next base: position 751 of record CAMLRX010000038.1, read on the forward strand.
GAAGGTTTGTAGTGGCACCCCTTGCAGTAGTCGCTCATCTTATTAATGTAAGCTGCGCTGGACACATAAGGTTTGGTGCCCACGATACCGCCATCGGCAAATTGGCTCATACCGCGTGTATTCGTGATTTCGACCCATTCTATCGCATCAATGTAGATGCCGAGGTACCATTGGTCCACGGCATCCGGGTGGACACCCGCCAGCAACAAGAAATTACCGGCGACCATTAAACGCTGAATATGGTGCGCGTAAGCCGTATCCAGACTTTGGGTGATGACGCAGCGCAGACAGTTCATTTTTGTGTTCCCGGTCCAGAACCATTCAGGGAGTTTTGTGATGTGTTGCAGTTTGTTCAACATAGCGTAACCAGGCATCTTCCACCAGTAGATGCCCCGCATGAATTCGCGCCAGCCCAGTATCTGCCGCACGAAACCTTCTACGGAAGCGAGGTCCGCGTGTTTTTTCTTCCATTCAGTGATGGCCATATTCACCACTTCCGCCGGTGCAACCATCTTTGTATTCAACGCGAATGATATGCGTGCATGGTAAACAAACGCGTGTTCCGTTTGCATCGCATCCTGGTATTTGCCAAAGGAAGGAAGTAAGTGTTTCATAAAATATTTCACCACTTCCAACGACTGCTTCCTGGTCGTGGGCCAGGTAAAGCGCGCTGCATCAGGGTTTCCGAAACTTTCAATTCCGGCCTGCTGAATTTCTTTCCAGATGCCGGAATAATCATGCGAAAACAATTTGGGTTCCGGCAATTGTTGTTTCCCTTTGAAGGGTTCACGGTTTTCCTTGTCGAAATTCCAGGCACCGCCTTCAGGTTCACCATTCATTGACAACAGTATGCCGTGTTGCTGCCGCATACTGCGGTAGAATCGTTCCATCACCGGCGATTTGTTGCCGAAAAAACCGCCCAGCGCTTCTCGGGTGGTGTAAAAATGTTCAGTATCCACGGCGTTCACGGGAATGCTCAACTGCTTTTCAAGCGCTTTCAGTTGTTTGTCCAGGCGGTATTCGTCGGGATACATGTATTCGAAGGCATCCGCTTTTTCTTCTTTCAGAAAATGAAGAATATTGGCCGCAAGTTCCTGTTTATTCCTTTTATCGTTGATCATCAGGTGGATTACGTTGTGTCCGTTTTTCCGGAGATACGCCGCAAAATTGTACATAGCGGCGAAGAAGCCGATGAGTTTTTGTGCGTGGTGCAGCACGTAACCCGTTTCCTGCTTCATTTCCATCACCAGGTAAACAACGGCATCATCTTTTTCCCTGAACCAGGAATGCTTATAATTGAGTTGATCGCCAAGGATCAGGCGAAGAGTTTTTTGTCCGGCTTTGCGCATACAATTTGTTTTTCCGGCAGGCATCGCTGCAATACTTCACTTCGTCCCAAACCCGCTCCCACTTCTTTCGCCAGGAGAATGGCCTTCCACAGGCCATACAGGTTTTTACCGGAAGATTATTTTTCTGAACGGTTTTTCCGCGCAGCTTCATGCCTGAAATGTTTGATAATACTAAAGCATCTTTAAACAAAAGGAAACTTAAACTGTTTGAAGAAATCGAAAAAGAAAAGTATCGCATGAAAAATATGGTCATTATCGGGCACAGTTCAGGTATAGGTGCCACACTGTCTGGATTACTTTCGGCGGAAAAAACAACTTCGGTGTACGGAACATATTGCACGCATCAACCCGCTTCAGTTCCTGAAAATGTAACTTCTCATCACCTGGATGTATTGCATGCAAACCCAGACTATTCCTTTTTACCGGACACCATACACGGACTGGCTTATTGTGTGGGGGCCATCAACCTGAAACCCCTGCTGCGTTGCAGCAACGAAGACTTCTTGCAGGATTACAGGTTGCAGGCACTGGGTGCGGTTACGGCTATACGTTCGGCCCTGTCTGCATTGAAGAAAAGTGGCAATGCTTCTATTGTATTGTTTAGCTCCGTCGCGGTGCAAACGGGCTTTCCCTTTCATAGCCTGGTGAGCGCTTCCAAAGGAGCGATTGAAGGCCTTACCCGTGCACTGGCTGCAGAGCTGGCACCTTCCATACGCGTGAATTGTATTGCGCCTTCTTTAACCGATACGCCATTGGCGGGAAGTTTACTGAATACACCTGAAAAGACTGCGGCGCATGCACAACGGCATCCCTTGAAAAAAATAGGCGAAGCTTCGGATATTGCCGCTGCGGCGGCTTACCTGCTTTCAGCCGAGAGTAAATGGGTTACCGGACAGGTATTAAAAGTGGACGGGGGCATGAGTGCGGTAAGGGTATAACAAACTAGCCCTCTATCAAAAATTTCGTCCTGAATGCGGATAGGGTTTCGCCCGTTTTTTGTACAAATATCCTGCTGAAATAGGCGGGATCTTCATAACCCAGTTCGTACCCGATCTGTTTTGCCGTAAGCGTGGTGTGCACCAGCAGGCGTTTGGCCTCCAGGATGATCCTGTTCTTAATGATGTCGTTGGGCTGTGGGAGGTTGAGTCTTTTAAACTTGTGTGTGATGGTTTTGGGGGCGATGAACAACAATTCCGCATAGTCGGCTACGTTATGCTTTTGTTTGTAATGCGCTTCCACGAGCAGGCTGAATTTCCGGAAAAAATCCAGGTCACTGTTTTGTTGCACCAGTTCTTTGTCGAGGTGTTGTTTTTTCCACCAACGCGCTGAACGGATAAATAATTGTTTCAGGTAGGTACGGATCATTTCCTCCAGCGAAGCGTCTTTCAGCGCGAACTCTTCTTCCATCTGGCTGAAAATATACCGGACGAAAGGCACTTCGTCTTTTTCCAGTGCTACCATCGGCATGTTGTGGATGTTGTTGAACAATAATCCATCGCAGGCCACTTCTTCATCATGAATCTGGATGCAGTAGAAATCGCGGTTGTAGAAAATAAAGTAACCAGGTTCTTCTGTTGTTTCTGTTAGCTGTAAATACTGGTTCGGGGCCACAAAAAATAAGGAGGGCTTCTTTACTACGTACTCGTTAAGGTCAACTTTCAACGCATAATTTTCGGGCAGGAACAGCACTTTGATGTATTGCTTATACATATCCCCGTTAATGCTTTGCGCTGTTGCCTCATCTACCGGGATAAGTCCTAGTGTTTTAAGGTTACTGCGGAATACACTTTCGTTCGTCATGTTAAAACTGATTGGGTTAAAAGTACAGGTTCTGCGGCATTCCGAAGAAAAGACAGGGGATGATGGTAAGATTTCAGCGAAAAAAAGAACGGGAAGAACAGCGTGTGTGTTCTCCCCGTTCCGTAATTATTGCTTCGCGAATTTTTCCAGTTCCGCGTTAAACTTATCGGCTTCCTCCACAAAAAGGGCGTGGCCACTGTTTTCGAACTTAACAATATATGAGTTGCGGATGCCTTTGTTCAATTCTTCTGCGAAAACAAAGTCGCACAACTTGTCCTGTGTCCCATGAAAGATGGCTACGGGAATATTAATTTTTGACAATTCAGGACGCAGGTCCAGGTCACGGAGTGCGGTAATTGATTCGGTAATGACGTAAGGTGATGCTTCGAGGTTGATGTTTTCCAGCCATTTTTCCACGTTCTTTGAAATGGCCCCTTCTTTCGCGGGGAAACTTGCGCCGAAGCTGGCGATAAGGTCTTGTCTGGCTGTCATGGTGGCTTTAATCAAACCTTCCGCACCGGCATCGGAGATGCCATAAGGGAATCCGGGTCTTTGTTTCCAGGATGGGGCGGCAGCGGCAAACAAAGCGAGCTTCTTAACATGTGCCGCATTGTATTTGGTCACATAATGCAGTACCACGGCGCCGCCCATTGAAAAGCCACCCAAGGTAGCATTGCGGATATTCAGTTTTTCCAGTACTACTTTGATGTCATCGGAGAAAACATCAAAATCATATTTTCCGTAGGGTTTGTCGGAAGCACCGAACCCTCTGAGCGTGATGCCGATTACCCGGAAACCTTTCCTGGAAAGTGCCTGGTACTGGTATTCGTACATGGCATCGCTCAAAGGCCAGCCATGGATCAACACGATAGGATCGCCTTCCCCGATATCCGTAACGTGTAGTTTCACGCCTTTTTCTACTTCAATAAATTCAGCCCTGCCGGCAGAAGCTGGTATTCTTTTCCCCTGGGCAAAAATTGGAGTACTTAAAAATAAAGCAGCAATAATGGTAAGGGCCGCAAAAACGGATTTCAGGGTTTTGAAATCAGATTTTTGAAAAGAAGTGCTTAGAAGGTTGTTTACTGTAGGTTTCATCTTTATCTGTTTTAAAAGTTTGTATTGTTTTTTGACAAGACAAAGATGAGACAAGAACGGTCGTTGAAAAATGGAGGAAGGTGGACAGGAATGGTACATTTTTCCCTGAAAGGAATTCGCCTCGTTTTTGGAATGAACAGGATTCTTTTACGCAACAGCCCGGAAGCTCATCACTTCCGGGCTGTCTTTAATACGAAATATTTAAATCGGTTACTGCTTCATTATTTTTCCAACGAAACGTTGTTGTCCATCAAAAAGTGTCACCACATACGTACCAGTTGGCAATGCGTGTACATCAATCAACTGGCCCTGTTTCCAGTTTTGCTGCAACACTTTTTGCCCCTGGGTATTGTGTAGCATTACTTGTCCCTGGGTAATCGAAGTCGTGATTTTCAGTTGTCCCGGTGTTGGATTCGGGGATAACTGAAGTTGCAGTTCCTGCGCGGTATTGCTCAAACGCACCACAGGACTGTATTCAAAACTGCCATCGTTATCGACCGTTTTGAGCCGGTAATACTGAATACCAGTAGCGTCTTTATCCAGATAAGTATAATTGGAAGCCGAACCGTTTGATGCGAAGCCCGCGATTTTGGTAAAGGAAATACTATTGGCGCTGCGCTCCAGTTGTATCTCCTGCACATTGGTTTCAAGACTTGTTGACCAGTTGAGCAGGTTACCTCCGGCAGTGGCCCGTCCTTCAAACTTCTCCAATAGAATTGGTAAGGCTGAAGATGGATCGAATGCTGTAAAACGTGCGGCATTGATACCAGTGAAACTATTGCTCACGCCGAACGATCCTGCTGTGCCCTGCGTACTACCCGTGCTGATGGTCCAGGTACCGCCGGATGCCGCACTGTTGTAAGCAAGCTGCATGGCCCCTTCGGTGTTGCCATTCAGTTCTCCTGAAAGGTAGCTGATGGCTATGCTGCCAGTAAAAGTCAGGGGATTGGTAAGCGTATATACGCGGGTGATGCTGTTGAGCGAAGCGCTGGTTGCCGGCGTAGCGGTACGTTCCAGCAGGTTATTCGCGATCGTAATCTCCGTACCCGGGACCAAAGCAAGTCCCTCGAAAGAAAAAGTTGTACCAGACAACAACGTGATCCCATTGCTGCCTGTGCTTACTTGTGTGTACCCCAGGTTGGCGCACAAGCAGGCAAATAAAAGTAATTTATACCTCATAATATTACTTTTAAGGGTTAGTATAGTTTGATCAGCGAAATACTGCTTCCTGATTGAAGTGCCGCACCGCCATTGGAGCCGACAGCCACATTCAACTGTAAATTTGAAGTGGAGGCAACAGTTACCAAAGAGGTAAATTCTCTGTTAAAAGGAGCAATATTCGTAGACCCGACTGATGTTAAAGCAAGGTAGTTTGTTCCATCGTTTATCCCCACAAGCATAGCACCAGGAAAGACATTTAAATTAAATTTAGCGTGAACAAGGTAGGTTCCTGGGGCCACATTATTAACAGTGCTGATTGTAGTCACTGTGCTGGTCGTTCCCATGTTTCCTGTCAAAGCCTGAGAATAAGATTGCGAAAGCGATCCACCACCTGCGGGCGTTTGCCAGGAACCGTCTCCTCTTAGAAAAGTGGTACCGGAAGCCGTTCCCGAAGCTGAAATTTTTGCCGTGGTCACCGCGCCATCCGCGATCTGGCTGGTTCCGATGGTGCCGGTTATTTTGGAAGCCGCAACGGTGCTTTCGCCATTGAGCAGCACCACCCAGGAAGGCGCTACACTTGTGCCGGCATTGTAATAAAAGCCAGGTGTCCCGTCTGTCTGGTAAACAATCAAACCTGCCGCCGGATTAACAATGGCCTGGCGTTGCGTGGAAAGCATACGGGGTACCAGTAATCCTTTGGTGGTGCTTTCCACCTGTAACATCGCTGATGCGTCTGGTGTCGCGGTACCAATACCCGCTTGTGCAAAAACCTGATGTTGGGTAAAGCAGAGCGCGAGTAACATCAAACAGCTTGTAGAAAACCATTTCTTTTTCATTGTGGACTAAGTTTAAGTGTTAATATGACAAATATAAAAAAAGGGATCACTCAGTAAAGGAGAGATAGCATTTCTTTCAGAACCTGTTATCTCTCCCCTGCGATTGCGTTTGTATACTTTACAACGCTTACAACTTCCTCACCTTAACCACCGTGTTATCAGGCATCCTTAACAGGTATGTACCTGTTGTCAGGGCCTGCACGTCAATTTCATTGCGGCTTTTAAGGGTGAATGAACGTACAACCCTACCCTGCGCGTCAAAAAGTGTGGCGGGCTTATTCCACAGCAACTCGTTGTCGCAAACCACCTGGAGTACATTGTTTACGGGGTTGGGAAATACGTTTACACCAATTTTATCGTCAGCTCCAAACGTTACAGCAACCACTTTACTATAGGTGATCCGCCCACTTTCATTCATGCGCAGCCGGTAGTAATTACGGCCTTTCAGCGGCGTATGGTCGGTTACAATGTATTGGTTGATGAGTGTGCCTTCTGCCATCAGACCTTCCATTTCTTTCATCGCGGTAAAATTGCGTGCGTCGCCGCTCTTCTCTACGGTAAATGTGGTATTCGGCTCTTCCATGTCCGTTTTCCATTGAATAGCTACGGAAGTGGCTTGCTTTCTGGCTTCAAAATTTAGTAAACGCAAAGGCAAGGTGGAAGAAGGCGCCCAGGTCATGGCATCGAGTCCAACGTACTGTATGTTATTTGTGGCGGTAATGGAGAACATGTCAATAGCCGTGTTACTGTTGTCTGCTCCTCCTGAGGTTGAAAGGTCCACCAGTGTATAGCCATTCCTGAAACCCACATTCTGGTTGATGGAAGCAGTCGGGATCGTGAAGGTAAAAACGGAACTTCCGTTTTTGTACCCGGTAACCGTGCAACTTCCGGTAATTCCGGAGAGATCGCCATTACTTTTCGCCAGGTAGAGGTACACACTTTTGAGTGTGAACGCGGTGCCGTTATCGGTTGAAATCGTAAAGCCCGGATTGGTATAGGTATAAATCGTATTATCGATAAACTTATTATCAACCCCTGTACCATTCCATCCTTTGTTGGTTTGGCTGAACACATCAAACTGCGATCTGGACACATCCGCGATCAAAAATTGTTGGCCACTGCTGGTGAATGTGGTAGCATCGGGCGTAACAGTTTCAAATGATTCCGTGACAGGACTGCCAGGCGTGGCCGCGGTAGCCCACCGGAGGGCATCGAGCCCCAGGTATTCCATGTTACCGGTACAGGTAACCGTAAAACTGTCAATCACGGTATTGCTGTTGTTCGTTCCGCCGAGGGTACTCATGTCGGCCAATGTATAGCCATTATTTGTTCCGAAAGATTTATTCACGTTTGCAGCGCTGATGCTTGCCGTGTAAACCAGCGCGCCATTCCTGTACCCTGAAATAGTACAAACGCCGGTAAGGCCGGTAAATGTCACGTCTGCTCTCGCAGGAAACAGGTACATACTTTTGAGCACGAATCCTGCGTTTCCGTTCGTATACACCGCCAAACCCGGTCCTATGCCAGGCTTTCCGGTATTGTCGATAAACCGCTTGTCCGCCGCAGTGCCACTCCACCCGTAAGACGAAGCGGATGAATAGATGTCGAAGGCGTTTCTTGACACGGCTCCCACGCGAAAGCCTTGTCCGTTATCCGTGAAATTCAGGGAAACATCCGTTTCATCTTCAAAAGTTTCTGTGCTGACCTGCGCATGCAGGAGTTGTGAAATGCCAATAAAAGTGGCTGCCAGTAAGTAAAGTTTTTTCATACCAGAGGTTAAGCGTTGTGAATACGGGTTAGAAAAGGTGCAGGTTAAAAGGAAAACAAAGAAAGAATTTAATCCTGATGCCAAGTCGGATACGTCTTGTTTTTTTGACGAATATCAATATCTATTTTTCTATCGAAAAAAATATAACGGCATTGTATAGGTGACAATAAATTATCTCTGCTGTTCTTTCAGCAGGAAAGAAAAGATAAATTATATTATTGAGGTGCATCCTGCACTTCAGCGAAAAAAATATATACACTATGCCTTACCGTTACCTAAGCGTTACCACTTATACAACAACGCCAGGTGGAGCATTTTTCCCACCTGGCGTTGTTGTTATTGTTACAAGACAACTATAATTAAAAAACAACTGGCTTAACGCACGATAACCTGCTCGCTTCCGGCAGCGCAACGCAACAGGTAAGTTCCTTTTGCTAAACCAGCGGTACGCACTTCATGCACTCCCGTGCCAAGTTTACTACTCCATACCGCACGGCCATCGGCGTGGTAAAGTGTAACCTGCTGCGCTCCTTCTGTAAGAAGGCTGAACCTGAGCACCCCATTGCTGACAGGATTTCCCATAATGCGCAAAGCAGTTTGTGTTTTACTGATGCTTACGCTGCGAATTTCTGTGAAGGAATAACTGCCATCCATATCCGTTTGGCGGATCCGGTAGAAATTACGGCCCGAAGCCGGAGTTTCGTGCAGGTACTGGTAGCGCCTGGTGCTATTACTGTTGCCCGCGCCCGCCATTGTTGTAATAGCGGTCCAGTTGTTCTGGTCTGTACTGTGTTCTACCCTGAAATCACGGTTATTCATTTCCTGGGCAGTACTCCAATTGAGCATAACCTGACCAGACATCACCTGTGCAGTGAAAGACTGCCAACGTATGGGAAGTATCTCCAATGCATTTTGCTGACCAATAAAATTCGAGGTGGTGCCGCTCAATGCGAAATTCGTCATAGTACCATTGTTGCCACCGGCCTGATCCACCACGGTGGTAAGTCCGGTATTGTCTCCATCTGTAACACCCTGGTTAAACGTGTAGTAGGCGGCTAGTCCCGGCGTGGCGGGATCAATCTCATCATACATGGCTGCCTGTATTTCCGCCTGTGTACGGGCAACGTTCCATATCCGTACTTCATCGATGCCGCCATCATAAGGCTGACCAAAACCATCTCTGTAACCCATCACGAAAGAGCCAACGGGCGTGGTGGGCAATACATTGTTTGTATAAATGGATACACCATCCGCATACACTGTAACACCCGTTGTACTGAATACCATAGCGAGGTGACACCATTGGTCGGTGGGCACATAATAAGTGGTGCCATATAATGTTGAGCCAACAGAAACGATGAGCCTCAGTTGCGTATTGATGAAAAGCGCGTAGCCATTGAAGTTCGCATTACCATTTGTCATTATCATGTGGTCTGTGCCCCTGCCTCCGTTGTGGTAAATCCAGGCTTCCATGGTTACATTGGTAGTGGCGGTAGTGGCTATGGGGGCGCCGAACCGGTCATTCCCCTGATCGAAATGTATGGCGTTCGCGGTAAACTGCACGGGACTGTTTACCCATGAAACCCCATTCACCAGGGTAGCATCAGCGGCAGGAGTTGTAGTACCGGCATTGGCTGCCAATGTTCCTGTTCCTTCATTGAAACGGTAACGTGCCACGAGTGCAGTTGATCCATTGTTGAGGTCCTTTCCATACATTTTCGCTTTGATCTGCTGTTGTGTGCGGGCCACGTTCCAAAGGCGCAACTCCTCCAGTCTCCCATTGAAAAAGTCAGTGTTTGTAGCGCCACGGCGAACACCAGCGCTTACCGCGTCTGGTGTCCAGGAAGAAGGAGCGGTAAAATTGAGGTCGTCCGTCAACTTACCGTCTATATAAACCTGGAGGTTTGTGGCGGAGGTGCGCACAATAGCGACGTGCACCCACCTGTTCGAAGCGATTGCACCTGTAGCGGTGGCCACATCCAGCCCTGTGCCGGAGCCGTCGGTCAGCTTAAGTGCCAGTCTGCCGGAATTGGCGGACCTGGCCACTACGCTGAATCCGGGATCGTTACTGCCCGCAACGGTTTCAGAATAGATAGATCCGTTTCCTGTTCCGGTCCAGTACACCCAACTTTCAAGGGTGAACTGGGTGAGCTGACTTACAGCTACATTCGCGGGCATAGACATGTAATCGTCCGTACCATCAAGACTGATGGCGGTATTGGACTGCGCGCTAAGAAAAGTTGTTGAAAAGGCTAAGGCAAAAAGTGTAAGAATTGTCTTCATTCAACTATGATTTGGGGGTTTTGATTGCTTCGTGAACAACAACTAAGGCACAGTTACTGGATGCCTCTATGTGCATCCGACACACGGTACTTTTAATTTCTACTTTAAAGATGATGCTAATCTGATAGCGGAACCATCAGCCGGTTGATCTCTTCCAGCAATACCTCTTTGGAAACCGGCTTAGATAAACAGCCATTCATTCCGGCTTCCAGGCATTTTGTTTTTTCTGATGGGGAATTATCCGCCGTTAAGGCGAGTATCGGCACATTGCCACCGGGTTGTTCGCGGATAAATGAGGTGACTTCAAACCCATTTTTAAGCGGCATCTGAATGTCTAAAACAATAAGATCGAAGGGTTGCGTCTGCCAGGCTTTTACTGCCTCTACGCCATTTTTCGCCCAAATGATTTCGTAAGGTTCATGCTTCAGCACGGCAGTAAACACAAGACGATTCAAAGGATCATCCTCTGCAAATAGTATACGGTTTTTCATAAATGCGATTTGGGTATGGGGAAATACTACTTAGCTAACCATTGCAGTTTCAAGTAAATACAAATTTTTCTAAGTGTATGCACCATGTCGCAAAATTAATTTCTTTTAAGTACAAACACTTAATTAGTGTCTAATAAAAAATCTTTATTGAATTCAATTTTTTGAACAGATACCGCTGTATTCATAAATAAAAAAAAGTAATGCTGTTGCGTGTAGATTGATTTTAAAAGGAGCCCGATGCACCACTTACGCTTACCGCCAACCGGAGATGATGACAGGTTGAAATCTTAGTAGAGAGAAAGCAAGATTGGAAAACAAAAAAAGCCCGGAAACAAAATGCTTCCGGGCTTTTAAATGCGTTGAAAAGAATCTTAATTGTTTTGCGGTGAGGGCGGGATTCGAACCCGCGGTACAGAATAACCCGTACGACAGTTTAGCAAACTGCTCCTTTCGGCCTCTCAGGCACCTCACCCGTTCATCAACTGGTGTGTTGAACGTTCTTCCTTAAAAGGAAGGGATGCAAAAGTAAGGATACGGGTTTTAATTCCCAAATATTTAATGGGAGAAAAAACGGTTCACGTTGCTTCGTTTCGCGCAAAGACCTAATGCTCACTGCTTCATTTCACGCAATTGCTTTGTGCTGCGCACGGCGCAACGCAAAGGAGCGGAGACGCAAAGGATTGTTGAAAGTGTAAGAGCAAAATTCTTATTTAAGCATTTGGGGAGGGGCTTTAAAACAAGAAGCGCATCAGCAATGATGCGCTTCTTGAATATCTTATGTAGAAGTGTTTACATGGCGGCTAATTGTACCTTCTGCTGCAATTCCATTACGTTTTCACGGAACAGGTGATCGGTATCCATCAGGTCCTTTACGGTTTGGCAGGAGTGGATAACGGTGGTATGGTCACGGCCACCGAAGTGTTCGCCGATGGTTTTGAGGGAGTTTTTGGTGAAGGCTTTGGCAAGATACATGGTGATCTGGCGGGCCTGTACCACTTCGCGCTTCCTCGTTTTCTGGAGGAGTTTGTCGTAGGCCACATCGAAATAATCGCACACCATCCGCTGGATGGTTTCGATGGTAATTTCTTTACTGCTCGTTTTCACGAAATTGCGGAGTACTTTCTTTGCCAATTCGAGGTCGATTTCCCTCTTATTAAGCGAAGATTGTGCCAACAGGGAAATGAGGGCGCCTTCCAGTTCGCGCACATTGCTGTTGATGTTGTACGCCAGGTACTTCACTACTTCTTTCGGCATTTCCACGCCGTCGTTCTTCATCTTCTTTTCCAGAATCTCGATACGGGTTTCGTAGTCGGGAAGCTGGAGGTCGGCGCTGAGTCCCCAGCGGAAACGGCTCAGCAATCTTTCCTGCACGCCTTCCAGATCTTTGGGTGCTTTATCGGAAGTCAACACCAGTTGTTTACCGCTCTGGTGGAGGTGGTTGAAGATGGCGAAGAAGGCATCCTGCGATTTTTCCGCGCGGTTGAAGAACTGCACATCATCAATGATGAGTACATCGATCAACTGGTAGAAATGAATAAAATCGTTGATGGCATTGTTGCGGCTGTGGTCTACGAACTGGTTGATGAACTTTTCGGAACTAACGTACAGCACTACCTTATTGGGATGAATTTTCTTCACCTCGTTACCGATACTTTGGGCGAGGTGTGTTTTACCCAGACCAACAGCGCCATAAATCACCAAAGGATTGAAGGAGTTCGCGCCTGGTTTTTCAGCCACTGTTTTACCGGCCCTGCGTGCCACCCTGTTGGAATCGCCTTCCACGAATGCATCGAAGGTGTAGATCGGATTCAGTTGCGGATCGATCTGCATCTTCTTGAGCCCCGGGATCACGAAGGGGTTCTTGACAGGGTTGTTTATAACGAGCGGAAAATCCATTTCATTGTTAGCGTAAGTTTTATACCCGTGCGCCGGAACGTCCATGGTCAGGGGCTTGTTGCGGGTGTTGCCGCTGTCTACCATGATCCTGTATTCCAGTTGTGCTTCTTTACCCAATACCCTCCGCAAAGTCTTTGCCAACAAATTCACATAGTGTTCCTCTAAGTATTCATAGAAGAACTGGCTCGGAACCTGGATAACCAGGATCGATTCTTTTAAAGCAACCGGGCGGATAGGTTCGAACCATGTTTTGAAATGCTGCCACTCTACAATATCCCTGATTATTTCCAAACAATTGCTCCAAACTTTTACAAAGTCTTTATCCATTTAGAATTAAGCAGTTTTTATATTGAGTAAAGAATATTCGGTGATTTTCTGTCGCACTTTACGGATATCCACAGCTTACTAACAAGATATCGAAAATTTTAAGACAGGGGAGCGAAATTCCCGAAATTATGTTGAAAAAAAAATTTTTTATTCCCTAGGATTTTCTTCAACAGGAACAGTATGTGTATTCACCAGCCGTTTGCCTGAAATACGGCTGAAACTAAAGTCCAGCCTGCCTAAAATCACTCCGCCCCACCCTACCTGGTTCACGATCACATCACCGCCAGACTTATTCACATATTTTTTAGGGGTGTTCATAAACGTATGGGTATGCCCGCCTATAATCAGGTCAATATGAGCGGATTCTCTGGCCAGAACAGCATCACTTACTTTATTATAAGCATACGTATCGCCGAGGTGCGACAAACAGATCACGAAATCACAACGTTCTTTCTTTCTAAGGTATTCAGCTATTTTATTGGCTTGCTCCACAGGATTCAGGTATATGGTTCCCCCGGTCAGGTTATCGGGTACCAGTCCTTTCATTTCAATGCCCACACCCAGCACACCAATTTTCAAGGGTCCTTTTCTGAAAATTTTATAGGGAAGGTATTGGTGCTGAAGAGGTGTTCCGGTAAAATCATAGTTGCAGATGATCAACGGGAAGTTTCCATGGGTAGAGAGTTGGTGGGCGAAGTTATCTATACCCAGGTCGAAGTCGTGGTTACCCATCGTGGTAGCATCGTAGCCCATGACGGCCATGGCTTTGAATTCCGTTTCTCCTCTAAAGAAATTGAAATAAGGTGTGCCCTGGAAGATATCCCCGGCATCCAGCAACAGTACATGCTCTTCTGTTTCCCTGATCTTTTTGATAATAGTGGCCCGGTTCGCGAGTCCACCCAGTCCCTGGTATTTACTGCCATCCATGGGGATGGGGTCTACCATACTGTGTACATCGTTGGTGTGGAGGATGGTCAGCTTTACGGTACGGTCATCTTCCAGGAATGAAGGCAGGAAAGCTGTCGCAGCGAGTTTGGCCCCGTTCCCGATAAAAGTTCTTCTAGTTTGCATGGATTACCCGGTTTTGGAGTGTGGCGGTAATGGATTTGTTTGCTTTGCCCTGCCGTTCAAAATATTCCATCAGCGCGTCGCGCATCATCAGTCCGATGTTTTTAACGGGCACATCCAGCACGGGCATACGGTCACCACCATTCACCACGTAATCGGAGTTGGCGATGGTGTACAACTGATCGCCGCGGAGCGGAACGCCATTCACCATAATATTAATAGCCTTTCCATTGCGGATCGTGTAACTGATCCCGGATACGGGCCATCCGCCGTAACCCGCCATCACATCCAGGTATTTTTGCAGCGTATCGCCGGGCATGGTTTGCAGGAGCAACAGGTTATTGAAGGGCATCATCTGGAACACTTTTCCACGGGTGAGCGGTCCGGGCATGACCGTAGTGGTTCTTATGCCCCCGAAGTTCAGAATAGCCGCGTCCACCTTTGTGTTGAATTTCTCCCTGGCCATCATAAGAATAGCATCAGTCATCACATTCCCCAGCGTACCTTCAGGCTGTTGCTTTTCCAGCTTCGTATTCACCTGGGCTATCACCTCATCCATATTTCTTTTCACACTATCGGCGTAAGGCTTTAGCAGAGCCTGCATATCCTTATCCGCGGGGAGAGAATCGGCGGTACGGTAATAATTATATCGGAGTGCCGCTGTGCTAAAACGTGGTTTGCACCCTGAAAGGAGCAGGAAGGGCACCAGGCACCAAAGGGAAAGTTTTATCATGTGTACCGACTGTTTACTGCAAAGATGAAGCCTTTTTCCACTACTTTTGTACGCTTTAACCCGGATACAATATTAATTTTCCCGCTTCAAAAAATCACTAATATGAGTTACGAACTGAATGGCAAACTGGTGGCGGTGTACGATACCGTGCAACGATCCGAAACTTTCCGTACCCGCGAATTCGTGGTGGAAAAATCCGAGCAGATCAACGGACGCACCATCACCAATTACGTTAAATTTCAATGTGTACAGGACAAAACCAGTTTACCCGACCGCTTTAAAGTGGGCGATGAAGTGAAAGTATTCTTTAACCTGAAAGGCAGCCGCTGGGAAAAGAACGGCCAGGTAAATTATATCACCAACCTCGATGCGTGGAGAATGGAACAATTGCAGATGGGTGGCGGACAGGCGCCTTCAGCGGAGTTTTATCCGGATGCGCCGGCGGAGGAGAATGATTTGCCGTTTTAATCACGCGGCTTTTTTTGTTTCTCGCGATAGCTTCGTGTCTCGCAAAGACGCAAGGGAGCGGAGACGCAAGGAGCTGTTGAGGTACAGGTTGAGTTGTGAGGCTTGAATCAGCAAAGTTGATTAGCATCAGTTTCATTGCTCAATTACATATTGTGCTGCAAACTGATTACTAAATATTACATAGAAGTTTAAAGTTGTGCTGAAAACTTCCAGCACAACAACAAGCCCCGAATACAATTTAGGCTTTGCGTCCTTGCCCCTTTGCGTTGCGCCGTGCGCAGCACAAAGCAATTGCGTGAAAAAACAACCCCGAAAACAAACATTCCAGCCACGCCCATGCAACAACAACTCTCCCTCCGCCTCACCCCTGAAGAAGCCGCCAGCCCTGAAACGTTGCGCGCCTACCTTGTTGCATCCCTCGGCGTGAAACCAGCCTCCCTTACCGGTTACCACATTGAGAAAAGATCCATCGATGCCCGCAGCAAACAGCCCTGGATCAACTTAACCTGCCTTTGTTATGTGGATGAACCATTGCCGGTGGAACGTTTCCAACCTTATATCTTTCCCGATGTAAGTAAGGCCCCGAAACAAGTGATCATAGTGGGTGCGGGTCCCGCAGGATTATTCGCCGCGCTGAAATTGATTGAAAAGGGTATCCGCCCCATTGTGCTGGAACGCGGGAAAGATGTGCGTGCCCGGCGCAGGGACCTCGCGGCCATGAACAAGCTCGGTGAGGTAAATCCCGAAAGCAACTACTGCTTCGGCGAAGGCGGCGCGGGAACTTACAGTGATGGGAAACTGTACACACGCAGCACCAAACGCGGCGACATCAAACGTATCCTTCAATTGCTCGTACAATTCGGCGCGGAAGAATCCGTGCTCTACGATGCGCATCCCCATATCGGGACCAACAAACTTCCGCAGATCATCACCGCGATGCGCGAACAGGTGATCGCCAGCGGTGGAATATTTCTCTTCGAACAAAAAGTAGATCAGTTCATCCTTGAAAATAATACTGTTTCTGGCGTGAAAACGCAACAAGGCGGCGCATGGAAAGGCGAAGCCGTGATACTGGCTACAGGGCATTCGGCGCGGGACATATTTCACCTGCTCGATGAACAGAAGATACTGATCGAAAACAAATCGTATGCTCTGGGCGTTCGCATTGAACATCCGCAAGCCCTGATAGATACCATTCAATACCATTGCCCGGTAAGGAACGAGTACCTCCCTCCCGCATCTTATAGTCTGGTGGAACAGGTGCAGGGGCATGGCGTGTTTTCTTTCTGTATGTGTCCTGGTGGCATCATCGCCCCTGCAGCTACGGCGCCGGGGGAAGTGGTGGTGAACGGGTGGAGTCCTTCCAAACGAAATAATCCTTATGCGAATTCGGGCATGGTGGTAACGGTACATCCCGAGAAGTTGAAGCGCTTTGAAAAATATGGCGCTTTAGCGGGCATGTATTTCCAACAGGAGATTGAACAGAAAGCAGCCTGGGTGGGCGGCGGCAAATTGGTGGCTCCCGCACAGCGCATGGGCGATATGGTGAATGGGAGAAATTCAACTTCGCTACCGGATTGCTCCTATCTGCCCGGTATTCATTCCGCTGATCTGCGGGAGGTACTTCCGGGATTCATCCATACCAGTTTAAAAGAAGGCTTCGTGGCGTTTGGAAAAAAAATGCGCGGCTACCTCACCAATGAAGCGGTGGTGGTGGCGACGGAATCGCGCACCTCATCGCCGGTGCGCATTCCAAGGGATGCCGTTACATTGCAGCATCCGCAGATAGCGGACCTCTACCCTTGCGGAGAAGGCGCCGGTTACGCGGGCGGTATTGTGAGTGCGGCAATGGATGGGGAAAGGGTGGCGGAGGTGATTGCATTGCAAATTTAAACCTCATTCATAAAAGCATAAGCCCGGTATTCCCGTGCTTTCTATTCTATATCCAGTGCGGATGATCTTTATTTCCAGACAAAACTATTGGTGGAGCACCTCCACGTAGATTCATAACTCTTCCCTGCCAAAGTTCCCGGCTTCTGTTCAGTATCCGTGATCTCCAGCATATAACGTCCTTTCCAAGTTGGCGTAAAAATCAGTTCGCCGTTTTTATCGGCCACAAATGTTTTGCGCCAGCCCTCTGGAGAAACTACTTCAACATGCATGTTCGCCGCAGGAGTTCCGTTCAGGTAGGTTTTAATAGCAACCTTACCATTTTGAGCAGTTGCGGTTACGTGAATATCGTTTCCGTTAAACGAATGCTGTGTTGGTTTGCCTACAGTAACCGATGCGTTGGTATTGAACTGGTAGCGCATGGTGCCGGGAAAATCTTTTGTATTGTGTGAAATAGAAAGTGTATAGTTCCCTTCCATGGTGGGTGTGAAAGTGGCGGAAAGGTGGAGTATACCCGGCGTACAGTCGAGTTTGGTCTTTTCTCCGTTTGGAGCAATCAGCCAAAGGGTGAGTTGCTTTATATCGGAATACCATTTGGCTACGGAGTCTCTTTCATTTTCAGCGTATTCGCCATAGAATATTTTCACCTCCTGGGATTGTCCGGTTTTGCCGGAGGCATTGGTTTCGATCCAGAGGGCGTGGGCGCTTGCGGCGGTGGCAGTAAATACCATTGCAACTGCCAGAAAGAATTGTTTCAATTTCATTTGTATATCGTGTTGTAGCGTAGAAAATTAAGTGCGGCGAAGTTCTGTGCGGGGGAAGAGAAACGTTTCCGTTTTCGGGAAAATCATTTACGAAAAAGGGAAAATTTGTTGTGGGGTTTCTTTTCCAGAATTTTTTGCAGATAAATTTCATTTTTAAAACCGAAGCCATTACCTTTGCAGCCCACTTAAAAGTGTTCCTTTCAGGTGATCGGGAAGTAGCGCAGGCCGGTAGCGCACCTGGTTTGGGACCAGGGGGTCGCAGGTTCGAATCCTGTCTTCCCGACGAAAAGCTGTAAATTATAATTTACAGCTTTTTTTTTGCCCCTATCCGAATGCAGATAAGTACGTTTCGTGAGGGCCGGAATTTTGAACACTGATTAAACTGAAAATTATGCAAACAGGAGAAATCATTATTTATAAGGCCCAGGATGGGCAAACACAGATTGATGTAAAACTCGCTCAGGACACCATCTGGCTGACGCAACGACAAATAGCTGAATTGTTGGGAACAGAAGTACCAGCCATATCCAAACATATTTCGAACATACTGGAAACAAATGAGTTGGATGAATCTTCAACTATTTCCAAAATGGAAATAGTTCAAACTGAGGGCAAAAGAAAAGTAAAAAGGGAGGTCGAACATTACAGCCTCGATATGATCATTTCCATTGGATACAGGGTGAATTCAAAACGAGGAACGCAATTCCGCATCTGGGCAAATAAAGTACTGAAAGAATACCTAATAACAGGCTATTCCATTAATGAGAGAAAGCTTCAGGACGAACGGGTACAATTCGAGGAACTGAAAAAAACAGTGCGGCTTCTCAGCAACGTGCTGGAACACCAACCTCTTAACTCCAGTGAAGCCACGGGGCTTTTAAAAGTAATCACCGATTATACTTATGCGCTGGATGTATTGGATCAGTACGACCATCAGGCGCTGAAAACAGAACGCATCACCAAAGAAGAGCTGTTTCAAATAACTTATTCAGAAGCTATGAACGCTATTCAGGGGTTGCGAAATAAGTTCGGTGGCAGCGCACTTTTCGGGAACGAAAAAGACGAATCATTTCAAGGTTCCCTGGCGGCTATTTATCAAACCTTTGGCGGGGAATACCTCTATCCCAGCGTGGAGGAAAAGGCCGCCAACTTACTATACTTTGTAATCAAGAACCATTCTTTTTCGGATGGTAATAAAAGGATTGCCGCTTTCCTGTTCGTATGGTTCATGGAAAAGAACGGAATCTTATACAAAGAAGATGGCGCTCGCAGACTAGCTGATAACGCCCTGGTAGCCCTTACGCTCATGATCGCCGAAAGCAAGCCGGATGAAAAGGAAATGATGGTCAAAGTTGTAGTGAGCCTGATTAATGGAAAAAACTAAGAAGTCATGCAACGACCGACTCGATAAAGTGAATAGCCAATGGAAGGTGAAATTAAAGGTTTCACCATAATACGTCTACATCCAAACATCAAAACTAAAGCGCCCCAAATTCAACATAACACCTACAAACTAAGTTTATTCATATCCAACACAACTGCTCCCGGCGTATAGCCCCGTACTTTGAACACCTGCCTGTTGGCAGGCAGGTAATCGGCTTCGCCACCCCGACGGGTATAAACCGCCACCGCAGCACCTCCTCCTGTAGCCCCGATAAACGGTGGCGGATACGCTTTAACAATGGCAATATCTGTCATCGGTATACTGGCGATTTGTTGGGCGGGCACCCTTACTTCATCCAAAAAGAACGTTACCCCGCCGCCACGCCATGTGGCAGCGCCTGTTGGCGCTATCTGCAAACCGGCAACCCTGCCTTGCAGGTAATTTAAAACGTTGAAAAACCCTATTGCACTCGGATCATCCATAATACTGATCAACCGCTCGTTTCCTGACCGGAATAAACCGCTGACATACTCTTCATTAAATTGTTGCGCCCTGGTAACGGCGGTACGCTTTACAACAACCGCCGGCAGCATAGTACCGCGGTCGGCAAAAAGCGCTTCCGGCGTTTCAACAGGCATATTCAGGGTAGGCCGCACCGATGCTGGCGGGTTGCCTATGTAAAAGGACCGGCCCGCAACGGCCACGGGATCATAGCTGGAATCAAGCTGAGTTCTGATGCTGATATTCAGCGGCTGGTTGTTGTTGTTGTCTGTTCGATGGAAAGCCAGCAATGCATTGTCTTCAAACAGCCAGTTACGTATAGCGAAAGAGCCGTCGGGGTCCACCGTTACGCGCTGCTCATCCCATTGGCCGGTTTTCACAAGCAGCATCGCTTGTAAACTGCCGATGTTCTTAACGTCTTTTACATGGCCAATCACTTCGTAAAATCGTTGCTGCAAACCGGCCAGCAATGTGTATTTGCCGGGGGCCAACGATTCGGGTAAGAATATTTTACCCGAAGCCGTCCCTTCAATCACCGGCCAGCGGAGGCGGGTGCGCCGCCCGGCTTCGTCTTCAATCAATAGCTCAAGTGTTGCCAGAGATTTGTTCAGCAATTGGCCACCGGGGTCTCTGTAATCCACTGTTACATGTAATGAATCGCCAGGTTGAAGGATATTTTTGTTGAGTTTTATGCCTAATCTGCCTGTTGTTTGCTGGGCCTCTACAGAAGCCGACAGCAGCAAGCAAATAAGTAGTATTAAAGGGGTGCTTTTCATACATATATCTTATCAATATTGAGGCCAGCCACACTTATAAAAGTAAAAAATTAAGCTAAAATTAAAGTGATTGGCGCCGATTGAAGTATGGGATGCTGAATCCTTGAACTTTAATAATACCGGCTGCAGACGGGAGAAATGTTAGTATCTCCTCCCGGTTGAGCTACCTTGATGGCAGAAAAAGTTATGATGGTAAAGTAGTAGAAGTAGTAGTATCCTAATTAACTGGAAAAAAAGCCCAACAAAGCCCCGAACCCTGAAGGGAGTGACACAACGGACGCTGAAGCCTGCTCATCAGCCGACAAAAAAATAACACCAATTAAAATACTGGTGCTCAATAATTCCTGATGGTGGCATAAACGCCATAATGCTCGTCCTCTATAGCATAGAGCGGCTTTAACTGGTAGGTTTTTCCATTATTGTTTAACTGAAAAATATGCTCGCCATCTATTTTAACGAGGTGCTTCAGGATCTCATCGTGCGTGCCTTTCAGGATCAGCTCCGATGCATCTTCAAATGCCAACAGGATCGGACCATAGAAAATAGCCAGCACATTGCTGTCGTCGGGCATGGTGCTGATGTAAAAGTCGAATTCGAATTTTATCCTGATCTGGTCGTTGTTTTTCCAGGCGCGTTGTAAGGTGATGTAGGAGTTGGGCAGCACCTTTAGTTCCTGCTTTTGTCCATTCACGAAAACGTCTACATTTTTCACGCGGGAAGGCGCGAGGAAATGAAGCGGCACCGTTGTTGTCGTTGCTGTTGTCACTTTAAATTCCACCTCCTGGTAATCGGTGAAATTCCCATGCTGTTCCAGGGTGAGTTTCTTTTCGGGCCATGAGAGTTTAGAAGGGATAAAAAGATTTACCCATACCCCTGTATCATTGTTATAGTATATGCCGGTATTCAATGAGGAAAACGCTTCTATTGAACTGCCATTACAACAACGGAAATCATTCTCCTTCAGGAAGTTTTTCTTCCGGGGTGATCCTAACGGCAAATGATAAACGCACCTGCCGGTTCTTCCACTTTGCAGGGCCATCGTGGAATTGTAAACCGTATTCATATAAGCATCCGCGAATGCCGGTTTTCCGGTCCATGTAAAGAGGGTTGCCGTAAGTTTCTGGGTATTGTGAGAAACGCAGGATTCAGATGTTTCGCGGGTCATGGTGCTGCTCAGGTGGCCAGGAACACCCCAGTGTTCGGCGGATAGAGAAGTGGGCGCGGTAACATTGGGACGCGGACCACTGCTGGAGCCATTCACATACGCGTGAGACGCCATCAGCATGTTCCAGAAATTAACGGTGGCCTTGCCGTATTTTTCTTCCTTCGTTAGTTCGTAGCGTTTTGAAAATCCATTCACCAGTACCAGGTGCGTATTGGCATGCAGGCCGGATAAAATATTTCTGTTCTCCGCTAAAGGTACAGCGAACCAATCCCGGTCGAAAATTTTGGCCAGTGCAAGGTGGCGCGGGTTGCCCGATATTTTGTACAGCACGTACAAAACTTCATTCATCGCCCCTGCCTCGTTGGAAGGGTTTGCGCCCACGCTGTACAGTACTTTTTCTATGGTTTCGGGCGAGAGCCGGGCCATCCGTTTTTCCACATAAGCCGCCATAGCCAGCAGCATCTGGTAAGCTTTTGTATTGCCGGTACGCACATGCACGTCCAGCAATCCCTGCATAAGTTTGTGGTAAGTATAATAAGGTGCCCATACGCCGCCAAAGTTTTGCTCAAGTACATCAAAATCCTTTTCAGGGAATGCGCTGAGGTATTTATCAGGGCTTCTTTGCTGGCATTTGTACAATTCATCCACCAGGTAGATCAGTCTTTTCTTCAGCACGGTATCTCCGTAATTTTCAACCACCGTTGCTATGGCAGAGAGGTAGTGGCCCACAAAATGCCCCCTAAGCCCTACACCTGGTGCCTCCCACCCTTCCAGTGGTTTTGCATCCGACGGGAGTTGGGCATTGACGCGGAAATTATGCAGCAACCTGTCAGCATCCAGCGATATGAGGTATTCGATGTTCAGCGCCTCCCGTTGTTTAATCCAGGATGGCGTAAGTGTGACGGATTTCGCCGGAAATGGTTTGAAGCGTACAACAGCAGATGATGAATGGTGCTGGTTGTAGCCCCTGAAATGGGAAAAGACAAGTAAGGCGAAAATTAATTTTCTCATACACGCAAAGGTTCTTTTAAAACAAATGTGCCGATACTTCAGCAAGTAAAGTACCGGCACATCTAAATTAACGAAGTTGGATTTAAATCACCTTATTCTGCTATACTCAATAATTTAAAGCCTTTTATCCGCAGGTTCTGCGTTCCGGATACCATGTGTGCCACCACACCAATGGAAACCGTTTTTTCACTACTCAGGATGAAGCCCGCCTCAATGGTTTTATTGTTGAGCGAACCGTCGGTAATTTTTGCAAAACCTAAGGCCGTTGCATAATTCGCCGCGTCGGGCAAATCATTTCCTTCGGCTGCCACCAGGTAGGTAGCGGGTAATGGGTAAGCAATACTTTCAATCGTAAGCTGCAGGCTGTATTTACCTGCAGGTAAAGTAACCGTCTGGAATATTTTTCCGTTGTTGATGGCCGGTGTACCCCAATATTCAAAGGCCATGGTGCCGTATCCGGGATAATTGTCGAATCCGCCATGTCCGGAAATATTTTTCGCGGCGGCGTTGGTGGTCCAATCTGCGAGTGTGCCGAAACGTCCGTTGGCCATGGAAGCGGCGCGGAAGGGAAATCCTGCGTTCTTCAGGTATGTGGCGGTCACTTCTGCCGTTACGCCTTTAAAGTCGGCTGTGGTATAGAAGGTGTCCAGTGCAAGGGAATCGGGCCTGAACGCGGTTCTGAAGGAGAACCTGGTGCCTGCTTTGAAGTCGGTCAGTTGTGTCATATCCTCGGTGGGCAACACGCGCACAGACTGCTGCGCGCCGGTGGCATTTTCAAAATTCACTTCTGTGAACAACGCATCCTGGTCGGCCCTGTACCACTGCACTTCGGCATAACCCGTTTTCATGTCTGTACTTTTCACCAGGCGGTTCAGCAGGGTTTGCTGGTAGGTATCGCCATACACCGTACCACTTTTCTGTACCACCACGGATCGGTTGTTGTCGGCATCGAAAGTAAATATTTCAAAGTTGTAGTTCCCTTCGGGCAGACTGTTAATCATCAGTTGCACGGTATCCACACCGGAAGTGCGTTTGATGGTGGTTACCGTGGAGTCGCTCCGGTTGTTCCAATACACTTTCGCGCTCACCACTTTTGGATCAGCGGCGTGTATCCATTGCAGCATCACGCGGTTCCGGCCGGGAAACAACTTTACCGAGTCGGCTTTACCGGTGTACAATATCTCTTTACCATCGGTAAAATCTTCCCTGTACGCGTCCATTTTTGTGCAGGCTGCGAGTGCCGTAGCCACCACCAGGAAAGTATATAGTATCTTTTTCATTTGGTCCTGCTTTAAAAGTTATTTGTCGTTACCGAAGAATGTCATTTCGGAAATATGAGCTGCCTGTCCTCCCTTACCGATCCAGGTATCCAATACGCGGATGCGGATGTAACGCACTGCCGGCGCGGACAGTGGCACGTTGAACTCTTCTCCTCTTGCCGCAGCGGCAACGTCTTCTGTGGAGTTCATGCCGGTAGGCTGACCTGAAGGCTTCACAGAAGTACAGGTAGTGAGTTTCACCCAGTTGTTCCAACTGCCGTCGGATGGCGGCGCCACTGAACCCCACACTTCATAATTTTTAGGATTACCGTGGTTGTAAATCCATACCCCCTGGCGCTGCCAGGCTGTAAAGCGACTGAGCTTCGCCGTTACCCCCAGGTCGAAAGTGATGTGCATCGGCATCGGTGCATCGGCGGAGTGCCACATGTTGCCTTCGGCACTGATCACACCATTCCACAAGTTGGGAATCGGCAATCCCCATCCATCGGGCACATCACCGGGAAGGATCACGGAGCGGAATTTTGATTTATCCAGTTCTCTTTCAAAAATCGGCGTTAGGGAAGCGAAACTCGTATCGGTGCGGTTGTCCCACCTGTCGCGGATGTACACGGCGAACTCTGTTGGCTCAGAGGCGAAACCCCGGGAAGTGAAGTTGCCTTCTTTCAGTTTTGAATAGAATGTTTCGTACAAACTGAATACTCCGGTAGAATCCTTGTAACATACCACAATTGCAAGATCAGCTTCAGTAGGATTTAAAAAGCGGATGTTCACGCCGCCGAAATCTTCCTGCAGCACAAGCGATTTATATACCTCATAAATAGGCGGTGCTTCAGCTTTTACGGCGATTTCCACCGGCTCCGATTTATTTTCAGCCCTGTTCACCGCATATAGTTTCAGCGTATAGGTCGCCGTATCGGCGAAACCTTCCACCGTGAGCGTATTGGTGTAATAGGAAGCTTTTTTATTCACCTCCTTGCCATACTTATCGGTATAACTTGCCAATACATACAACAGGTCTTTGTTGGCGGGAAGCGAGTAGGTGAGCTTCACCGCTCCGGGCATACTTTCGTAAGCCACGTTGAAAACCTTATCCGGCTTTCCTGTGCCGGATTCTATGGGCAGTCGTTCATCTTCTTTGGTGCAGGCCGCGGCCAGTAAGATGACAAGCATATTCACTAAAAATATCTTTTTCATATTTCAGTATTTTGAAGATTACCATCCGGGGTTTTGAACCAGGTTGGGGTTAACGATCAGGTTGTACTCACGGATGGGCCAGAAATAATCTCTTGGTGCGGTGAAACGCTGGTTGAACAACAGTTTTTTCCTGTAGTAAGCTGTTGCGTCTTCCTGTTCAATATCCCATCCGTATACTTGCGCGTTCAATACTTCCGCGGCTTTTTTCCACCTGCGGAGGTCCCAGAAACGCGTTCCCTCGAAAGCCAGTTCCACGGTTCTTTCCTGGTGAATGATGGCACGCAGCCCTTCTTTGGTGGTGTATTTGGTGGGATTGGAAGAATACTGTGTCCATGATTCCTCCACAGTTTTCAATCCGCCACGTTTGCGTACTTCGTTGATGTAGAAATAAGCTTCGGCAGTTGGTCCGGCCGATTCATTGAGCGCTTCGGCATACATCAGATAAAGATCCGCGAGGCGGATGATGGGCCAGGCATAACGTTCTATGGCGATGCCCTGTCCCGATTGTATCACGAACTTCCAGTTGGCGAGTTTTTTAGGAAAGTACCCGGTAATGGAGTAACCGAATGCGGCTTTCCTGGATTGCGATTGTCCCGACCTGGCCTGTACTTTCCAGGTGCCATTCTGCATGTACCATAATCCGCCGTCGAAGCCGAGGTTGGCATAGAAGCGCGGTTCCCTGTTGAAATGGAGCCCTACGGTGGTATAGCCTTCCTGCACATGGTTCTTTTCCGCGCTCACAGCGGTCCTGAGCGTATAACGATCGGCGTAGTTCCAGGTTTTATCTTCATTGATGGGTACGCCTTTGTCGGTGTAGAACGACTCCGCCATCCGCATTGTGGGTGCGATTTGTCCGTAAGTCTGTTCGTTACCGGGATAAGCCGGATTCAACCTGGGAATGGCCTGTTGCTGAATATCCGTTCCGGGTGCGATGGTATAACCCCAGATCACTTCCGAGTTCCATCTTTCAGAAAAAGCATTGCGTATGCTCATTTCCCGTCGGATGGTGTCATTTACGTTCACCAGGTTGGTATCGAACTCATACAATTTGATGTCGGCCTGTGCGCAGGCATCGATAGCGGCCTTGCATGCTTCAGCGGCCTTTGTCCATTTGGTGG
This sequence comes from uncultured Flavihumibacter sp., assembly GCA_946482545.1. Next base: position 27,109 of record CAMLRX010000038.1, read on the forward strand.
CATCGTAAGTGCCATTCACCAGGGGATCACCGGCTTTGTTCTTCAGGGTACTGAAATCGTTGTTGCCGTTGAACAAGGGGCTGGCCGCGGCCAGCAGGATACGCGCTTTGATGGCCAGCGCTACGGGTTTGGAAATACGACCGAGTTCAGCCGTCTTGTTGGTGATGATCAGGGGCAGATCAGCCGCGGCTGTATCCATCAGTGCGGCGGCATATTGAAACACGGAATCCACCGGCACCCTTTCCACCCGCACCTCTTCTGTAGTGGCATCGATGGCGAGGTTGGTACGGATCAGCGGAACGGGACCATACATTCTCAGGAGGTAGAAATGATAGTAAGCTTTCAGGAACTTCACTTCAGCAATCCACCTGGCTTTCATGGAAGGATCGAGGTCCACCACTTTGTCTACGTTCTCCAGGAATATATTACAATCCCGGATCGCCCTGAACAGCGGTTTCCCGGATACAAGTCCATCCCAGTAATTGAATTTGGGGTATACTTTTCCCTGGTTGCCGCGCGCCATGTCCTGCGGTTCAAAAGGCAACCGGCTTAACGTGGTGATGGGCCAGTAGGTCCACATTTCATCTCCGCCGAGGAGCGCCGGGTTTTCGTAAATATTGTTTTCCTGCGGAAGGAAAGAGTAACAGGTGAAAAGGTATTTTTCCGCTTCGTTCCGGTTGGCGAAAGCGTTATCGATCGTTGCAATATTGTCTGGAACAATATCCAGGTATCCTTTGCACGAACTGAAAAAAGCCGATATTGATAATATAGCGATGAGCGTTCTTTTCATGACTTTGTTTTTAGAATCCGAGTAATACGCCTATGTTAACCACTTTCTGAATGGGATACCCCAGGCCATTGCCGCCCATTTCAATATCCCAGAGTTTGAAGGCGCTGAAATTAAGCAGGTTCGTGCCGCTCACGTAAAAGCGCGCAGTGTTGAGGTAAGCCTTGGAAGCGATTTTCTTCGGCAGGGAATAACCCAGCTCCACATTCTTCAGGCGCAGGAAAGCACCGTTGCGCATGAACCAGGTGTTCCACTGCGTGTTGTTGCTGACCGCGTTGGGGCTCAGTCTTGGCCAAAGCGCATACAGGTCGTTGTTATCTTCCGACCAGTGGTCATCGGCATAAGCCTTCAGCAACGCCTGTTGGTTGTAAAAAGGTGAAGTAGCGGTAGGATCGATCCAGAAAGAGGACCTTGCTGATCCCTGGAAGAACATGGACACATCAAAACTCTTGTAGCCCGTGGAAAATCCAAATCCATAGATGATTTCCGGCACAGTGGGGTAACCGATAGGAACAATGTCCAGGTCGGTGATTTCTCCGTCACCGTTTACATCCCTGTACTTGATATCACCTGCCATGTATTCACCATAGTTCTGCCTTGGTGCGTTGGCTACTTCATGTTCGTCTACAAAAAGGCGTTCGGCTACAAAACCAAAAATCTGGTTGATTGATCTTCCGATGCGGTACTTATAAGGCTCGTTGTACGCGGGCTCTTCGTATTTGGTGAATTTGCTTTTAGCGAAGGTGAAGTTACCGTTTGCCTGCAGCCATACGCCGGAAGCGAAACTCTTGTTATAACTGGCCTGCACTTCCACACCATTGGAACGGGCTTCACCGAGGTTGGCGCTGATGCCCGCTGAAAGCCCCATGGTGGAAGGAATAAATGCGCGGTTCAGGAGAATGTTGTCACGGTTTTGTACGAAGTAGTCCACATTCAGCGTGAAGTCGTTGAAGAGGCCCAGTTCCATGCCAAGTGATAAAGATTTTGCGCGCTCCCAGGTAATGTCTTCATTATTGTACCTGTTTACGGTGATGCCGTTTCTGTAGTAACCGAAGTTCTCGCCGAAAGTAGCGCCCACCGCGCCATCGTTCATGTTCACTTCCGAGAGGTAGAAGAACCTGTCTGAAGCGCTGCCGATGGCGTCGTTACCCACCAATCCGTAGGTAGCTTTGAACTTCAACCTGGAGATGGTGCTCAGCAAAGGCTCCCAGAACTTTTCGTTGGAGATGAAATACCCCACACCAGCCGCCGGGAAGAAGCCATAACGTTCTGTTTTGTAAAACCGCTCAGATCCGTTGTACCCGAAGTTAAATTCCGCCAGGTACCGGTTGTCGTACCCATACGTAAAACGGCCGGACACCCCCTGGTTACGGTACGGCAGCGACTGCTGCAGTGTGCCCTGGTTGGCGAACAACTGGTGGCGCTTCATGTACACCAGCAAACCGGTAACATCGTGGTTGCCAAACTTTGTATTGTAGTTCAGCGCGGATTCAAGATAAGCGGTGGTATTGATTTCTTTCGGTCCTTCAGAATAGTTCAGGTATTCCGTAGCGCTGTTTTCATTCAACAATTTCAGGGTGTAAATATCCTTCTGCCTGTCGTAGTAAGAAACTGAATAGAAGAAGGGGTTGTACGCACGGCTTACATCAAAATAAGAGTACCTGGAAGTATTGAACAATGCTCTTGCCGACAATCCTTTTATAACGAAGCCGAGGTCCTGTTTCAGTTCAGCCTGGGCGTTCATGGTGGAACGCGCGTAATCTTTATACCCGCGAACGAGGTCGGCGTACGGATTGATAAGCAAAGATCCGTCGGCGTTACCGAACAACGGATGGTTTACCCGGGGCATGATATCGGAAGGATAATATGCGGGAAACAATACCGGGTTGGAGCGCATAATTTTACTGTACACGCCTGCTCCGCCATCTATCGGGCCACGGTAATCATCGAAGGTGCCGGTGAGCCGCACAATTACTTCGGTGGTCTTAGTCATGTTGATGTTCACGTTCGACCGGAGCTGATAAGTTTTCAACTTGATGTTGTTGTTGAAATTGTTCATCTTCTCCACTTTCAGGATACCATTGTCCTGGTTGAAAGATCCGGCGATATAATACCTGGCAACTTTTCCACCGCCGCTGGCGTTGAAGTTCAGGCGCTGGTTATTGGTCTGCCGTTTAATCAGTTGCGACATCCAATCGTTGGCGGGATATACATAAGGATCGGTGCCTGCTATGGTATTGTCGATCTTATTCTGAGCATAAGGCAATATGCCAAGCCGGTTCCGGGTAAGTACCGCTTCGTTTTCGAGTTGCATGTAGGTAACCGGGTCGGCGAGTTCCACATCTTTCGTATTGGAAGAGGTAGAGTTTTCGAAGCGGATGGATACGCGTGCGGGTCCTTCTTTACCGGATTTGGTGGTAACGAGTATCACGCCATTGGCGCCACGCGCGCCGTACAGGGCAGTAGCGGTGGCATCGCGCATGATGGAGAAGCTGGCGATATCATCGGGTTGCATCCGTGCCAGGTCGGTAGTGGTTACTTCCACCCCATCCATCATAATGAGTGGATCTTTTTTGTAGCCGAAAGTGGTAACGCCGCGGATGAAGAAAGAAGCATTGTCCTGCCCCGGTTCACCTGTCCGCTGGTAAGCGATTACACCGGCCAGTCTTCCGGCCAGTGCGGTGGTCAGGTTGCTGGACGGCACTTTCAGGTCGCCCGGATCGATCGTGGTGATGGCGCTCACCATACTCGATTTTTTCTGTCTCCCGAAAGCGACCACCGCCACATCTTCCATTTCATTGCCGAGGGCGGTCATCTGAATGGTGGCGGGCTTTCCTTTTTCAACTACCTGTATTTTATTCATGTAGCCTACACGGGAGAATTCCAGGGTAACACGGTCTCCTGATACATCCAGTTCAAAATAGCCGTCATCATCAGAGCTTCCACCCTGAAGGCTTCCCTTGATGGAGATGGTTACACGGGCCAACTTCTCTCCGGAAGCGCTGTCGGTTACAACGCCACTGAATTTAGCGGGGGATTGTGCCATGATGGTCTGGCAGAAAAGCAGCATGCAGAAAAGAAAGGAAATGGCTTTCCCAATGGGGACGAAGTGGCCCCAACGGTGTTTCAATCGAAGCATACGTTAGACTTTGGTTTTTAAAGCGTTCGGAGCAGCTCCCGTTCGCAGGTTTTAAATATGGGTGTATTCATCACATCCGCTGAGGATTAACAACATCAGCGGACAACTTAAAATCCCTTCTGAAGGTAACGGATTTGTATATCCGTAAATGGATAAGCTTATTACCCTACCGGTTCATGTAATGGTTCCAGCGCGTAAATCCTGTTCATAATATGCCATTTCTCCCCCTCTTTCGCCCAGGGTAAAGGGCGCTGAAAACGCGACATCAAACGCTCCCATTCCATCACTTTATCGTTTTCAGCATCCATCAAAGCTTTTCTTTCAAAACAAAAACCATCAACGGTTTCCATGATCATGAACAACCGGTTTCCAGTACAATATATCTCCATCTGAAGTACTCCGGCATCCCTGATGCTTTGTTGTACTTCAGGCCAGGCGTTTTCAGCTTTGTGCCATGTATGATAGGATTCAATGAGTTCCTTATCTTCTTTCAGATCAAGCGCCAGGCAATATCTTTTCATTCTTAATTACATTCTTTTCTTAAACACGATGCCCCTGCAATAAGAGGACGCTCACGTTATTCCTGTTTTTCTCAACAACGTGGACACGATTACCTCCACGGTGAACGACAACGAAGTACTAATCCGATTAATAAGATCCAGCGGACTGTGAATCCTGGTGAGGAGCCATACAGCAACCGGCAATCGTTCAGGCTGAGCTTCGCAAATAGTTATACATTCCCGCTATCTGAAAATTCTTATTTCAAATACAGTTATCCATATCCGGTAGAACCAACGCAATGCTATCAGCATTATCAACTTTACAAAAATATTCACGCGACAGATTCTATATTTATCCTAAAAAGACTTTCCTTTATACAAAAGAGACTTTTACTCCGCTATTCAAACGCTTGCATCTATGAACAAAAGAGTATTGAAACACAGCTTCTCCCTGCTACATGTGGACCATGTAAAGCTGAGCGTGAAGTGGAACTATCCAAACGTACTCAGCCCATATTACCGGATTTATTACATCGATGATGGAGAAGGGTATATCCAGGATGGGAAAAAGAAGATCACGCTTGAACCGGGACATCTTTATATTATTCCGAGTTTCACCTTGTGTAACCTGCGCTGCGAGTCGTTTTTAAGCCAGTACTTCATTCACTTCTTTGAAGAATTTGCTGAAACCACCTCGTTGTTTGAGCAAAACAGGAAAGTGTTTAAAATTCCCGCAAGAGATGTTGATGTGGAAAATATCCAGCAACTGCTGAAAATCAATCCGGGAAGGGGTATCAACAGGTCCAGCAATCCAAAAGACTACGAAAAAAAAGATTTTTACATCCACTATGAGGAACTTAATGAAAAGGTGAGTGACGCGGTTTACCTAGAAAGTCAGGGTATACTGCTGCAACTGATTTCCAGGTTCATGCATTCAAATGAATTCACAACCAGCAACGTTTCCTCCTCCCCATCTAAAATACTGGAAGCCATCAGTTATATTCATGTGAACCTGAAAGAAAACCTTACGGTGCATACGATCGCGAAAGAAGTAAACCTGCACCACGATTACTTTTCAAGGTTATTCTTACAATTCACGGGAGAAAGGCCGCTCAACTATATTCACAACAAAAGAATACAACGCGCGCAATACCTGATTGCCACCACCGATCTTTCTTATAATAGTATCGCGGAAGAAACCGGATTTGAAAATACTCCTTACTTTTGCAGGATCTTCAAAAAGATTACCAAGGTTACACCCGGTGAATACAAGAAACTCAACAATGCGAGTCTTACAAGCCGTTAACCCTTTTACATACTAATGCTTCAACCATAAAACAACACACTACAATGAGACGACGCCTCATGCCATTTTTTTTGTCCGCTACATTGCTCACAACATTTTCCGCGCTGGCGCAATCTTCCAAAAAGAAGCAGCAGGCAAATGACAAAAAATACCAGGCTTACCTTTTCACTTATTTTAAAGGCAATGCAAAAAGCGATGAGGCCATTTGCTTTGCGCTCAGCAAAGACGGGTACACCTATCATGCACTGAACAACAATATGCCCCTGATCCGGTCAGAAGAAATCAGCAAAACCGGTGGCGTACGCGATCCACATATTTTACGGGGCGCCGATGGCAAAACTTTTTACATGGTGGTAACCGATATGGTGAGCGCCAAAGGCTGGAGTTCCAACCGGGGAATGGTGCTGATGAAATCGGACGACCTCATCAACTGGAGCTCCAAAGCCATAGACATTCAACAAACTTATCCGGGTCAGGAAGACCTGGAGCGGGTTTGGGCGCCACAAACCATTTATGATGCCCAGGCTAAAAAATACATGGTGTACTGGTCGATGAAGTACAAAGGCGGAACAGATAAAATTTACTACGCCTATGCGAACAAAGAATTCACTGGCTTTGAAGAAGCGCCGAAAGAATTGTTCGTGAGCCCCGGTAACAAATCCTGCATAGATGCCGACATCATTGAAAAAGATGGCGTGTTCCACCTCTTCTACAAAACTGAAGGTGATGGCAACGGTATTAAAAAGGCGGTATCCAAAAAGTTAACGGGCGGTTATGTACAACAGGACCGCTACCTGCAAAAAACCAAAGAAGCTGTAGAAGGATCGGGCATTTTCAAACTGAACGACGGCAGCGGCTACATCATGATGTACGACATGTACACCAGCGGCAAATACCAGTTCACGCATACCAGCGATCTCGAAAATTTCAGCGTGGTGGACCAGAACATCTCCATGAATTTTCACCCCAGGCATGGCACGGTGATGCCGATTACTGCAAAAGAAGCCGAGGTGCTCACGGCAAAATGGTACACACCAATGGCCGTGCTCAAATCGGTGACCTCCCTTTCGATCAAGCCCATCAATACAGTAATAGATACCGTGGCAAAGACCGTTCAGTTCACCGCGATGCCTAAGGCCGACAAAAAAAATATCCCCCTTAAGTTCGCGGCGCTGCCCGGCACCTCCGTTCAGCCCACTACATTAAATTTCACCAATGGCAAAACGCCGCTCACCATTGCCACCGGCGGTAAAAAAACAACCTACAAGGCTTCTTTGAAATTTTCCAACAACCCCGTACTTCCAGGATTTTACGCCGACCCCGAAGTGCTTTATTCAGAAAAAACAGGCCGGTACTATATCTACCCCACCAGCGACGGCTTCGATGGATGGTCTGGCACCTACTTTAAAGTGTTTTCCTCCGCCGACCTGGTAAACTGGACCGACAGCGGTAAAATCATCCAGCTCGGAAGGGATGTGCAATGGGCCAACAGAAATGCATGGGCGCCCTGCATTGTAGAAAAAAAAATAAACGGCGTTTACAAATACTTTTACTACTTCACCGCCGCGCAAAAAATTGGTGTGGCCGTAGCCGACAATCCAACCGGTCCGTTTAAGGACCTGGGCAAACCCCTCATCGCCGAGCGGCCGGAAGGCATCAAAGGAGGACAGGAAATAGACCCCGATGTTTTTACAGATCCGGTTTCGGGAAAAAGCTACCTGTACTGGGGCAATGGCTATATGGCCGGCGCAGAACTCAACGACGATATGACCAGCATCAACAAAACAACCCTACGCATTATGACGCCTACCAATGATTTCAGGGAAGGCGCCTATGTGTTTTACAGGAAAGGCACTTATTATTTTCTCTGGTCACAAAACGATACCCGCGATGCCGACTACCAGGTGCGCTATGGCACCTCCGATTCCCCGCTCGGGAAAATCAGTTTTGCTAAAGACAACCTGATCCTGATCCAGGACAAAGCGCAGGGCATATTTGGAACAGGGCATAATTCGGTGTTGCAAATACCGGGTAAAGACGAATGGTATATCGTGTACCACAGGTTTAATTACCCCAACGGCATTAATATGGGTGGCGCTGCGGGTTTTAACCGGGAAGTATGCATCGATAAAATGCTGTTCAATGAAGACGGAAGCATAAAAAAAGTTGTTCCTACGCATGAGGGCGTAGGTCCGGTGAAGCCTTCGCGCTGAAAATAAGCACCCACGTGCCCAGTAGTGCTCCGAACGGTGCAGTGAGTGACACAACGGAAGCTGAAGGAAGTTCATCAGTTGATCAATGGCCATCTATTTCCCGGATGGCCATTGATGTATGGCCACCTTCTGTATGCCCCCAACCAACCGCTCCTCCATTTTCCAAGATAACTTTCCACCATTTTTTTTACCTTACCCCGCAAAACACAACAGATGCCCTTACTGGAAGTTCGCAACCTCAAAAAACACTATGCCACACAGAAAGCCGTGGACGATATCAGCTTTTCGCTGGAACCCGGCTCTATCTTCGGACTCCTCGGCCCGAACGGCGCAGGAAAAACAACCTTACTCCGGATGATTACCGGTATCTTTTACCAGGATTCAGGAGAAATTTTGTTGAACGGTCAGCCCTTCAATGCTGAAAAAGATGTACTGAACATCGGCTACATGCCGGAAGAACGCGGTCTGTACAAAAAAATGAAGATCGGCGAGCAGGCATTGTACCTCGCGCAGTTGAAAGGCCTCGACAAACAAACCGCACTGGAAAGAGCCAAACACTGGTTCACCCGCCTGGAAATGGAGAGCTGGTGGAACAAAAAAGTAGAAGACCTGTCTAAGGGAATGGGACAGAAACTCCAGTTCGTGACCACCGTGATGCACGAACCCAAACTCATCATCCTCGATGAACCCTTCAGCGGACTCGATCCCGTGAACGCGAACCTCATCAAAGATGAAATTTACCAGCTTGCACAACGCGGCGCCACCATCATATTCAGTACGCACCGTATGGAGCAGGTGGAAGAAATATGCGACCATATTATTCTCGTGAACAAAGGACAGAAAATACTGGATGGCACGGTAGACAACGTGAAGCAGTCGTTTAAAGAAAATATTTTCCGGATCGAATTCCAGGAAAAACTATTGCCCGAACTTCTCGCCATTCACCTGTTTGAGGCGATCAAAACAGAGGAAAAAGCGCTGGTACTGAAAAAGAAAGAAGAATTTTCCACCAACGATATCCTGCAATACTTTATCAACAAAGGCGCGGGCATACAATCTTTCGTGGAGATACTGCCGTCGCTGAACGATATCTTCATCCGGCTCGTGGAAGGCACCAACGCCACCGCACGCCAGTTTCAACCCGTTGTTTCCTAATCCCCAATCCAAAGTTTCATGAACAAGACACTCATCATTATAAAACGTGAATTCTTTTCCCGCACGCGGAAAAAAACTTTTCTCCTCACCACGATTCTGCTGCCGTTGCTGCTCTTCGGCTTCTACGCCGCCATGATTTATTTCAGTGTGAAAGGAGAGAGCAGCAAGAAAATCGCAATCCTTGATGAATCGAATCTTTTTGAAGGCAAGATCGAAGGTTCCTCGAATGTTAATTTTGTATTCGTTTCCGGAAAAAATCCTGAAGCATATAAAAAGGATTTTTCCAAAGAGGGGTATGACGCTTACCTGCACATTCCCGCCAACCTGGACCTCAAAAACCCGTCTAATATTGCAGTGTATGGTAAGGAACAGGTTGGCATCGGCACGCAGGAGCGCATGGAAAGTCGCATCAACAAGGCGATTGAAAGAAAACAGATGCAGGCGTTCCTGGGCGCTGGCATCTCAGTAGATGAACTCAACAAAATAAAATCGGATGTAGATATCCGTTCCGTGAGCCTTAAAGATGGCGAAGAAAAAGAAGGCAACGCCAAAGCCGCTTCCATCGCCGCATTCGTTATGGGCTTTCTGGTATACTTTGTACTGATGATCTACGGGAGCATGGTGATGCGCGGCGTAATGGAAGAAAAGACCAACCGTATTGCCGAAGTGATGGTGAGCAGTGTGAAGCCCTTCCAACTGATGATGGGCAAAATCATCGGCATCGGCGCAGTGGGACTGGTACAGTTCCTGATCTGGCTCGTGCTGCTGGGCGTACTACAACTGTTGCTGCCCGTTATATTCCCCGGCGCACTGGAGCAAATGGCCAGCAACGCTCCGGCAGGAATGGCCGCCGGAAAAGCGTCCGGCTTCTCCCTCACCAATATCGGCGGACTGAATATCCTGGCCATGGCCGGTTATTTTATCTTTTATTTCCTTGGCGGGTATTTCCTGTACTCCTCCCTGTTCGCAGCCGTAGGCAGCTCGGTAAACGAGGACCCGCAGGACGCGCAGCAACTGATGCTGCCCGTTATGATGCCAATCATCTTCTCTCTGGTGATCCTAACCAAAGTGATCCAGGACCCACATGGTGGTCTGGCCGTATTCGGTAGTATGTTTCCCCTTACTTCTCCTATTGTGATGATGGGCAGGCTTCCATTCGACGTGCCTATGTGGCAGATCCTGCTTTCCCTCGCATTACTCGTAGGTGGCTTCCTCGGCACCACCTGGCTGGCCGGTAAAATATACAGGACAGGCATCC
>CAMLRX010000039.1 GCA_946482545.1 uncultured Flavihumibacter sp.
CCCATCATTTCCAAAATCTGTAAAGACCTTGGCATTCTTACCGTGGGCATCGTTACAACGCCTTTCGCTTACGAGGGAAAGAAACGCCAGCAACAGGCCCAGAATGGCATCAACATCCTGAAAGATTATGTGGATACCCTGCTCGTGATCAGCAACGATAAGCTGCGGCACCAGTTTGGCAACCTCACCATGAAAGCGGCTTTCAACAAAGCAGATAATGTACTGGCCACCGCCGCGAAATGTATCACCGATGTGATCAACAGCACCGGCCAGATCAATGTCGATTTTGCTGACGTATGCACCGTAATGCGCAGTGGTGGTGTGGCCATCCTTGGAAGCGCCACGGCACAGGGGGAAAACCGCGCCTTTAAAGCAATCGAAGAAGCGCTGAATTCTCCATTGCTGAACGACAACGACATCCGCGGCGCAAGGTGGATCCTCATCAACATCAACTCCTGCGAAGGAGAGAACGAGTTCACCATGGATGAAGTAGAAATCATCCAGAGCTATCTCCTCGAACAGGCCGGTGAAGATACCGATGTGATCCTGGGTATGGGTTATGACAATTCCCTCGGCGACCAGATCGGTATTACATTGATCGCGACCGGTTTCGAGCACAAAGATCCCTTCGTGAAAAAACTAGCCCCCCAGCCGGAGCCTAAGCGCGAAGAGAAAATTACCCTTACTTTGGGTGAAGATCCGGAAGAGAAAAAGAAGTACAACCAGCAGCCGCTGCCTTTCTCTGAAGAGCAGAAAGACCCGCTGGCACCCACGCTGGTGCCGGCTCCGGAACAGCATAGGGAAATTACCAGGGAAGTTTACGGTGAGGCGAATGTGGAAAATAAATCGGCCCATACCGAACCACCGGTTGTAAATTACACCCTCAATAGCAATCAAACGGTTGATCCTCAACCTCAAAATACCAAAGACGCTGTTGTAGCTACCAGCACCTCCGGAGGTTTATTGGCCAAACCTTCCAATATCTACATGGAGACCAAACCTGAATCAGTCCAATCAGTGCCTGTTGAAAAACTCCCTTCAGCATCAGTTGACAATGATGAGCCAGGCATGGACATCCAACTCGTTGTGAAGGAAGCACATCCAGGAGCGGCGGATACGCCAGGAACGGATCAAACTCAGAACATCATCAATGCTAACAAATCTTCCGTTGAGGATCCGGCGATGCCAGACGAAGCGGAAGAGCAGAAAAGGAGAGCCGCCGAAAGGATTCAGAAACTGCGCAATCTGTCCTTCAATATTAACGGCAGCGATCCGAACAACGAGTTTGAAACGGTACCGGCTTACATCCGCCGCAACATGGAACTCTACAACAACCCGCACTCCAGCGTGGAGAATTTCTACAGCGGCTACACAGTGAATTCAAACGAAAACAATCAGGCTGATATCAGCACCATCAATACTTTCCTCGAAGGAAAGAAGCCTGATTAACATAGTGAGGAGTGAGTGATATTTGTTTTTAGTTGTTGGTCCCGCAGAGATGCGGGACTTTTTTTTATTTCACGCAAAGACGCAAGGGAGCAAGGACGCAATGGGCTGTAGAGGTGCGGCACGCAAGAAGGGATTTCTCGCAACGGCGCTACGACGCAACGTTAGAGCGTGATTTTTGTTTCTTGTTCATTGAATAATGAGGGGTATGTTTTTATGGCAAAGAGTTGTTATAACAAGCCATAGCAGCGTATATGCGGAAATAAAAAGCTTACCCATAATATTCAATAGCTATCCCAAATAAAAAAGCTGTAGTGCCGTTGCGAGAAAAAAATCACCACTTAAATGAAGCTCCCGCCAACCAACTAATGCCTTGCGTCCTTGCTCCATTGCGTCTTTGCGAGGAACGAAGCAGTGCGTTGCGAAGTGCGTAGCACAAAGCAATCGCGTGAAACTTTCCCCTCACGTGAACTGAATACAACCCAATACTTCCTCCTAAGCATTTCACCTTATCTCCGGGTTAACCCGTTGTTAACCGACATCCCCACGCATACACCTTCACAGAATTTTAACCAATCTTTGAATCAGCAAACGCATTCAGCTATCAGTACCTTATCTGTGAAAAGTAAAAAGGGATGAATACAGGGATGCGCAAATAAAAAACTTAAACTCCAAATCGTATGAATCCCTACTCTACATCAACAAGTAGAAAGATTGCAGTGGCGATCGCTTTGCTCGGCGTATCGCTCGTATCGAAGGCCCAGTTGAAAGTGGGCGACAACCCAACCAGCATCCACAAATCATCTATCCTGGAATTGGAAAGTACCCGCCAGGGCCTGCTGCTGCCGCGTTTGGCGGATACCGCGCAGATCAACGGACTCACGCCTCCGGATGGGATGATCATCTACCTCAACTCTGATAAGAGTTTGCGCCTGCGCAGCAACGGAAGCTGGAAAAAGATCGCCGATCTTTCAGAAGCCACTTCCAACTGGTCGCTTTCAGGCAACAGCGGCACCAATCCCGCAACGCAGTTTCTCGGAACGGTAGATGGACAGCCTTTGGTGATCAGGACCGACAACAACGAAAGGATGCGTATTGATGCAAATGGTAATGTAGGCATTGGTACCAATAATCCCACCGCTAAACTGGAAGTGGATGGCACCGTTAAATTGCAGGGCATCGCTGCAGGTTCTACCGAACTGGATGTACTTGTATTAAACGCGGATGGCTCCGTTTACAAAAGAACGATCTCTTCATCTTCTTTTGAAAATGCCATCAAAGCGATTAATAACATTCAGGCACAAACGCTTTCTTTTACGGCAGAAACAAGTCTTTCTGAGGATTCTGTAAAAGTCGAGAACAGAACGGCAGACAGTACCATCGCTTTGTACCTGCCGGTACAGAACGGCTCTTCTGCCAGCAAGCCTTACGGTATGCTCACTTATGCCGATTGGCAAAAGATCCAGAGCAGTATGCAAACGCTTACTATCGGCGCCGTGGCTTCTTCTTCTAATGTGAATGGCGCCAGCATCGTAACAGATAGTACTTCACGACAGATCATTTTGCACCCGGCTGATGCCACCAATGCAGGTATTGTGTCCGTGACCGCGCAAACTTTCGCTGGAAATAAAACGTTCCAGGACAGTGTTTCCGCCTCAAAGGCAATACTGGTAGGCGCTACAGGCGCAGCCAATTCAACTGTTGAGGTGCAGGGTTCTATCGCGATGGCGATCAAAACGGTAACGTCAAGCTATACCGCCACCGCCGCCGATAATACCATCCTGGCCAATACCTCTTCCAGTTCCATTACACTTACATTGCCTGCCCCGTCAGCATTTTCGGGAAGAATATATACCATCAAGAAGATTGGTAACGGGGGCATCGACCGCGAACTCGTGATTACGCCTTCTTCTGGTACCATCGATGGTGGAAGCTCTTACACCATCTATAATGACTGGACCTATGTTACGCTCCAAACCAATGGAACAGACTGGTTCATCATTAAGAAATAACTGATTCCTATCCGCCTCACATGAAGAAAACAACGCCCCGTTGCAACGTACGCGCGGGGCGTTCTGTTAAACCTCCTTTCATGAAGCGCTATTGCCGTTTATTAATACTATTGTGCTGCAGCTGTTGCTTTCTTTTTACGAAAGCGCAACAAGGCGTGTATGTTCCGAAAAGTGCGAAGGTGTATTTCAAAGGAGATACCGCTACCATTTTTGCTGATGTGCAAAACAAGGGGCGTATCCGCATAGGAAAAAAAGCGGTGGTGCAATTCAAAGGGAGACGCTGGGAAAACAGTGATTCTGCTATCATTGAAGCAGAAGAAAACGGTGGACTGATCCGTTTTTTAACCCCCGATTTGCCGGGAACAGACGGGAGACAGGTTATGATAGGAGGTTATAACGCCGCTACCAAAAGCGGTCCTGCTTTCGCCCGTTTTTCACTCGCCAACCCCTACGGATTGGTGTTGAATGAAACGAGTTTCCGCGTTACCCACGAACTGATTTTTGAGCATGGGCATATTTATGCGCTCGATCAGTTGCTGTCGGTGGGCAATGAAGCAGGGCCTGGTATAATAAAAGGATACAATGAAAAAAGTTACGTGGTAACAGGAGGACTTACAGCAGGTGGGTTGCTGCTGCGGGAGAATATCGCCGAAAAACATGGGGAAGTTGTTTTTCCCGTAGGCAGTGATGTGGAGCACTACACTCCTGCTGCGATCCGTTCCGGAAGTAGTATACCGGATGATGTTTACGCGAAAACATGGTTGGGGGTTTTCACACACATGAATACTGGTAATAACCTGGATGGGATCAGTGTTAAAAACATCTGGCAACTGGGGAAATTGCGCCGCCCGGGGTCTGGTGTAGTAGGTGTAAAGTTGCAGCACCTGCTCAAAGAAGAAGGCGCGGCGGGTTTCGTACCCAACAGAACTTCGAGTTATATTTCGCTGTTCAATGGCAATGCATGGGATACCAGCGGTCAGCAGCATAACCCCGTGTCGCCGGCTGTATTAACCTCAGGAGGTGTGCTGTATAATAGCGGGGTAAACGAACGTATTTTCACCGATGAGATCGGAACCGCGTCCTATCTTACTAAATTTGCCCTGCCATCGAAAGATACTGTTTCGTTCCGGACCAGGTTCAGGTTCTGGGGCTACCGCAGGAACGCGCAACAGGCGGAACTCAACTGGACCACCGAGCCTGAATTCAATATCCGGCATTTTGTATTGCAACGCAGGCTGGCGAACGAAACTGATTTTAAAACCGTGGCTACGGTCCGCTCCCGGGCCATCGGTGGAAGCAGTACGTCGTTGCTGAAATACATACACAACGATCCGAATACCTACCAGGGGATCAGCTATTACAGGCTTATCCTGGTGGATTATAACGGACTTGAAGTGTATTCGAATATCGTTCCCATCGGACCTGTTCCCGGTGGTTATGGTATTGTTGTATGGCCCAATCCCGCGGCGCAGCGGTTCTTCGTGGGCATCAGCGGCGTGGCACCGGTGAAGGCGGTGGTCGTATGGAACGTGATCGGACAGAAGGTGATGGAGGAAATGGTGAATGGCAGAAACATCATTCCGCTGGAGATCAGAACACCGGGCACTTATCTGGTGGGCTCCATCACATTCGGCGGAAGGGTGATTGAAACGAAGAAGGTAATTATTACCGGGAACTAAAAGGACTGGTTCGGTTCAATCCGGAATAATGAGATATATACAATAATTGTTGTGATATATCAATTGAGTGGTTGTTGTGCTAAAAATAGCTTTGTTATCCTGGTTCAAAAGCTGGTCGCAGTTTTGAAGCCGGATGATAGCACTTTTTTTTAACAACAAACCATATAACATGAAACCTTCCTTCTTTTTTACGCTTCTGTTGGCCGTTCTTTTTTGTTCAGGCGTTTACGCGCAGGCAACCCAGCCACCGCATGGGTACACTTATGGTACCAAAGAGGTGGCGAAATCGCCATTTAGTTTAGAAGAATTAAAGTTGTTGCAGGAGGCTATGCTGTTTGGCGAAGAGGACATAAAATACCTCAGAATGAGTTATGATATTCTTAAAGATCAAACCAATGATATACTCGATGTCTGGTATGGATTTGTAGGCTCAACTCCGCAACTGGTGTATTTTTTCAGCAACAAAAGTACAGGGAAGCCAGACGGCGCATACCTTGCAAAAGTAAGAGAAAGGTTTGCTGCCTGGATCTTACAAACCGCTGAAGCTAAATATGATCAGCAATGGTTAGACTATCAGTACGAAATAGGACTGCGTCATTACACTACGAAGAAGAACAAAACGGATAACGCCAATTCTGTTCCTGTTATCAACTTCCGATATATTCCTGCACTTACTATTCCCGTTACTACAACGTTAAAGCCGTTTCTGGCGAAGAAAGGTGCCAGTGCCGAAGCCGTAGATAAAATGTTCAGTGCGTGGTTGAAATCGGTGCTGCTGCAATCAATTTTGTGGGGACAGCCTTACATGAAAAAAGGAGAATACTAATCAGTTTAAAGCCGGGAAAAAATGGATAAACGAAATACCTTACACAAAGATGAGACCTTTCTCACGGTACTTACAGATTGTAAAAACAGCAACAGCAAAGTTCATCTGTTGTACGAAGAAGATGGTGTGATCCGGGGAGAAGGATATGTACAGAAGATTGAAGCAGGAACTGACGTGCCTTACCTGGAACTCACAGATGGGAAGCAGATACTTTTAAAAAATATTATAGCCGTGAATGGCATGTTTGATCCTTCTTATTCTGAATGCTGAGCTGATTTTATTGCATCAGGAGTACAACAAAAATGCTCCTGATGCAATCGTTTTTTAAATCGCTTTAAGATAAGTCGACTGATTTTTAGCCACTTTGAATTCTACCGAAACATTGGTGCCTTCTCCGCTTTCCATGCGCAGCGTTCCATGTATTTGTTCAGACAGCCCCTTCATTAGTTTTAAGCCGAGAGAACTATGCTTGTTGATGTTAAAGTCGGAAGGTAGTCCTTTGCCGGTGTCTTTCAGTTCCAGCTTGTATGTATAGTCGTCTAAGGATTTCAGTACCACGGTTAGTTCTCCGGTATCCTGGTTGGTAAAAGCATGTTTGAAGCTGTTGGTTATCCCTTCGTTTATGATTAAACCCAATGGAACGGCCTGTACCAAATCTAAAGTTAGCGGTTCCACATCCAGGGTTACCTTGATCTTTTTTTGGTCCGATAAGCTTTCCTTCAGGCATTCGGTCAACTCACACACATATACCTTCATGTCTATTTCATCATTGTTGCCGGACTGGTACAATTTCTGGTGGATCAGCGACATGGCCTGTACTCTCTGCTGGCTTACCTGTACGGCGGCCAGCGCTTCATCCGACAAGTACGCCGCCTGCGATTCCAGCAGGCTCTGCATAATTTGCAGGTGATTTTTTACCCGGTGGTGCACTTCTTTCACCAGCCAGTCTTTTTCCTCCAGCAGTTTTTCCAGCAGGATATTTTGTTCGGAAATTTTCCGACTGCTTTTTTGTTTGATGCGGTATTGGTTGTACAGCAATGCGAGGATGATGAACAGCAGGATGAGTCCGCCAATAGTTATTCTTTTAGCAAAGTTGGATTGTTTCAGCGCTGCATCCTGTAGCTCGCTTTTGCGTTTGAGCAATTGAATATCCTGGGCGTTCAGGCGGATGGTTTTGTCGTTTAGGATTAAACTTTTTTCCCTGCTGGCAGCAAGTGCTTTTTGCAGTTCAGCCTCATTTTTCAGTAGCTCGATCCTGCTTTCTTTTACCAGAATATCCCGCAGTCTTTTTTCGTTTTCCAGCTTTTGCAAAAGTCCCTGCCTGGTTAGTAACTCAATTTCTTTTTCCCTGCGGAGTATGGCCTGGTCTTTTAGCAGCAGGTCGTTGTTCTTCTTCTCTAATTCGTATCGGGTGGTTATTTCGGCGATAAGTCTGGTTTTCTTCGCGTTGAAAATCGTATCACTGATTAATTTGTACCTGTTCAGGTGGTTCATGGCGGAAAGGTAATTTCCGTTGGCAGAGTCTGTTTTGTAAAGCATGTAGGAAATGTCGGCCTGTACATTGGCCGGAACGACATTTTGGTTCTGCATTACTTCGTCAAAAAATGCTTTTGTTTTATCGAAACGTTTATTGCGGTAATAGAATTTACCCAGGGCCAGCTTTGGTGCCATTACCCACGCTGGTGCAAGTCCGCTTGCGGGATCGATCATTCGGTTGTAGAAAGATTCCGCTTTTTCAAACTGTCCGAATGCATCATAGCAATCGCCATAAGCTTCATAAAGATTCATTTTGTCATCCGCCCCATATCTTGATAAAAACGCTTTCTCGATACTTTCTGTGTACGCCAGCGCTTCTTTCTTTTGGTTATTGGCCAATAACGCTTTGCAATGCCACTTCACCAATACGCCGGGCACAATTTTTCCTGAATCCCTTGATGCCTTGATGCCCATTTCAAAGGCCCTGATGGCATTTTCGTAATCAGCCAGTTCATAATAAGTTATGCCTAGCCTGGTGTAAGCATGCTCTATATTCCGGCCTTTGTTTTTTTGAACCTCTTTTATCCCTTCCAGCATGTGCTCTAATGCTTTTTCAAAATCACCCTGCATGCGGTATATGTCGTAAAACCGGGGACTGACTTTATAGGTGGTATTAAACCCGTTAGTGCGAAGAATGTGCTCTGCGGTTTTTGCCGCGCTCATCGCCAGGTCAAGTCTGCCTTCATCTGTGTAAATATCTGCGAGATAGATGTGGACATGGGCCAGTTTTTCGTGTTCCTTAGTTTGCTCCAGGAGCGATTTTGCCTTGAGTAAACAGCTTGTTTTTCCAGCAAAGTTTTCCGGCTTATGCGGTATTTTCTCAGCGATATTATGCCATAATAGCGCTCTTTTTTCAAGGTTATGCTGTGTTTTGTAAATGGAATCAAGGCTTTCCACATATTGCCTTCCCACATCAATTCGGTCAGTCATGTGGTAAAAAACAGACAGTGCGTTAAGTCCCCAGATTTCATAATTCAACTGCTTATACAACCTGGCGTAGTACAATACTTTGTGACTGTAAAAAATAACACTGTCTGAATTGGAGGGTTTGTTGTTGTAAGTTTCCGCATGCAGATTGGCAACCCTTGCATAAATGAAAGTCAGGTAAGTGCCTGGTAATAAACTTATTTTTTTGTGCGCTAATGTATGTTCATTCCTGATCAGGTGGAGAATAGCCTGAGAGACCACTCCGCCTCTGTATCCGTTGCAACTGGTGTCCACTGCACCTGTTGCTTCAGCCATGCGCTGCCAGTATAACGCACTGTCCAGTGCATGTTTGTTGGTTTTCCTGGTGTCGTAATGGGCGGTGCCAAGCAGGTTATATAGCGTTGCTTTTGCTGTGTCAGATTTAGCTGCGGCAATTCTGGTGAATAATTCAGCGATCTGCGTTTGCTGCTTTTCCTGCGCTAATGTGCCGTTCAGTACAATCAGTATAAAACCCGCGACCCAACCCAATTTAAGTTTCATAAACAAAGTTTATAGGTGCTCATTGGTTATCTGGTGTTTTCGGTCGGAAGTTTTGGAAGATGCTATTATCATCGGGATGTTGTTCCCCTTTCAGGGCAATTAACTACTCGCTTCCAGGCTTTCCGGCAGGTAGTGGATCATAAGGCAGTAAGTTTAACCCAAAAGTACAGTTATTCAAAATATAGAAACCGTGATCGATTTTTTTGAATGATTTGTACAACTGATGGTACTTTTTATACGATGGCAGATGTTTGATGAATGGCGCGTTGAAAGAGGCCTGAAAGTATATTCCAATAGTCCTGGGAATGGAAACGGTGGATGAACCGATTTATGGATGCCGGAACTTTGGGAGAAAGAATGCCTGAATTAAAGAAGTGTTGATTCCTGGTAATTAATACGTTGATTGTGAATTGCTTTTTATGAAGTAGTTCCTTGCGTGTGTTGCTGACCAATTAGAATAGAGCTGCATATACTTCATAAGCGGATAATGAAATTTATGACTTGCTTCTAAAATAAAGTCACAATATCGGCTTACTTAATCCCCAGGTTCAGCGATTGAACGGCAACGGCTGTATTGTCCGTGTTGTTTTCCACCCAAACTTCAATGTAATCGTTCTTTGCGAGTTGTACGGTGCAGGAAAGAGAAACGGAAGCCTGGTCGCTGCTGTTGATTAATCTTACTCTTTGTCTTGATTCCTCCAGCACTACGCCGTTTTTAGCAATGTAGAAGGTGTATAGTTTATTCGAGAATATTGAACCGTGAATGGCCGTCATGGCGCAGGTTACCTGGAATCTTCTTGTTTTGGTGCCGGTATAGGTAAGGCGCAGGTTGGCCGGCGAGGTAACCCGGAACAGGTTGCTGGACGTAGTTGTGCCCGCTACCTTTACTTTGGTATTCACATTGGAAAAACTTGTGGTGGCCGTTGTGCTGATGTATAAATTACCAGTGGCCACATCGTCTTTTTCCGTATCCAGTCCGGTGGATTCCACCTCCCAGTTGCCGG
Organism: uncultured Flavihumibacter sp.; assembly: GCA_946482545.1. The sequence goes on from CAMLRX010000039.1 coordinate 9,971, forward strand.
AAAAAACACCGGTTTTATAGGTGCCGTTCCCATCAAAAAGTACGCTTTTAATTTCCCCGGAAGCAATGCTGGTGATCCCTGAAACATCCATGCCTATGGCTGTGTTGGCAGACTGGCAAATCATATCACCGCCAATTTTCTGGATGATATTGAAAGTGCCGGTAAACTTCTCGTACGTATTCTTGTTGGAGCCATCCCACAGCTGGTTGCTGAGCACGATATTGTTGTTGTTCTCGAAAGTGATGCCATTGTTGTTGTAGAAATACGCGATGGTGCTGAAAAATACGGTTCCGCCAAAACCTTTAATGGTGCCAAGTCCGCCGCAGGCAAGTACGTAACAGTTCTGGAAAATAAGATTGGTATTGGTACCACCCGCGTTCAGGTTGAACAGGTTTGAGGATGATGTAAGCGTGAGCAACCGCAGCGTGCCGCCCAAACTCCCGGTAAACAGTTCGCCGCCGCCGGTATATATAATTTTATCCTGCGTGGCATTCACACCAATCAGGCAGGAGCCATTCAGGTTGATCTTGCTGGATAATGTAATGGCGCCGTTTATTTCGTAAGTAGTATTCGCCAAAAGTGTGATGATACCACCTGAGGGAGCGGGCAGGTCTGTAGTACTCTTCACGATTACGTGGTTGCTCCTGGTAAGTAGGGCACTGTTCAATGCAAGCCATCCACTATTGCGCCTTACCATCAGTTGTTTGGATGGACTATGGAAGATCACCATCCCATCCGGAGGCGTAAGGGCATTGATCAGGGCGGTATCCGCGATACGTGGGAACAGTAACCCCTGGTTGTCGGATTTTAGTTCCAGCACCGCTGATTTTTCGATGCCATAAGGCTGGTTTCCGAGCCGCAGTTGTTGTGCACTGGTTTGCTGTTGGAAAAAAGTGATGGCAAGAAGCAATGCCACAATGTATAACTTTCTCATAGGCCTGGGTGATATTGGGATTTCACCTCAAAGATGCCCGTATTTTACTGGCGGGAGAAAGATTGCAAAGTAGTTAACCTGCGCTTAACCACGCGGTAAGTGGGAACGCTTAGTGCTGGTGGGGATTTTTTTCACGCAAGGACGCACTGCTTCGTACCTCGCAGGGCTGTTGATGTGCTGCGGGTTGAGGGAGGATGTACTGCTTCGTATCGCGCTGCCTCGCAGAAGTAAAGACGTAAGGCGTTAATTGGTTGGCAGAATTCTTTTTGGATAGAGGGTTTCTCATTTCTCATTTCTCGCTACGGCGCTACGGCGCAACCCTTATTAGTTGGGAATTACTTTTTACGGCGGGCGTCGATGCATCCATTAAATCAGTAAGATTGGATTTACGGCCAGCAGTAGCGTTGCCTTTGAAGGATGGCCGGTTACTTCGCGTGTACCCGGAAGCTGGTGTATTACTTTTATCAGATGGTAAATGCTGAAACATGTAAGGGCGCACCTTGAAGGCACGCCCCTTACTTTTTCATAGTATCAGAGGAAATGGTTTTTAAGCCGATGCAGGCCGGAGGAAATGGACTTTCGCTATTTTAATCATAAGATAGAAGACGGTCATAAGAAAGGAATAACTCAGCGTCATGGCCCATAGTTCAAAAGAGTTTGCGGGGAAGAACACTGCGTTACCAATATCTTTTATAAGTTCGAAAGGGTTGGAGACTACATCCCAACTGTTGTAACGCCAGTATCGGCCAATATAAACACCGAAAGCGTTTACTACCATGAATCCATAGACGAATACGAACTCTTTGAAACGGGATTTATAGGTGATAAGTCTTTCCACCCGGCTTACCGACATAAACCCAAGCAGACAGCCGTTCCAGGCGAAGGACAATATCAGCAGCAGATCGTACCATAATGGGATATTGCCACGCTGCTTCAGGTGAAAAAGATCGGTGATAATGTAAAAGCTGTTGGGTAGAAAAAGAAGCCATCCCGCAAGGAAAAAAACACGGGTAAAACCGCTGTATTTTAACGCAAGCTGCGCAAAAAACAAAGGCAGTGCACCTAAAAAAAGGTTCCAGATCAGGAAGTAGAACGACCAATCGTGCACGACCAGTGAACGAGCCACCACCAGAGCTATACTGAAACAAACGGAGAGCGCCACCAGCCAGTAAAAATCTGATTTCTTCAGCGTTGTATCATTATTGTTCAGTGCAATGTTCATGCTTGTAAGAATTTAGGAATGAAAATGATAAGCCCCACCACGAATGCAATGATTGCTGTTACAAGTACAGCCGCGGCGGCCATGTCTTTGATGAGCTTCACCAAACGGTGCGGACCAGGGTGCAAGAGGTCCATCGTTTTTTCAATGCACGCGTTCAGTATCTCCGCGCACCATACCATGCCGATGCACAAGAGCAATACGATGGTTTCCCAGGTGGCCATCGGGAAGTACCATATACCGGTGAGTACGAGTACAGTCGCGAGCAAGTGAATCCAGGCATGTGGTTCTCCGCGCATGAAGGCCGAAAGTCCCTGAAACGCATAGCGGAAGCCCGCTATGCGTTGTGAAGGAGAGAATAGTTTTTTGAATACCATGATTTAGTTGTTTGAAGGTGCGGACGTTCCGTACCAGTTTATTCTTCTGGAAAAATACATGATCAGCGCCAGGGTGAAGAACAGGCCTATGCTACCGAACAGCAACGCGTTATCTTGTGCCTGGAGCAGGATATAAATGAAGAAGTAGAGCAGGAGCAATACCACACCGGGCAGCAACGCGAGCTTCCATTTTCCGAACAGGCTCTTCGAATAAAGCGTGATCAGTGTTACTGTTGCGAGGGTAGCGATGATGTAAGCCATATCGAAATTCAGGTACTCGGAGAAAGAAAGCAGTAAGGTATAGAATATGCTCAATGCCAGACCGATCAATACGTATTGAATGGGATGCACACTTCTTTTCTGCAGTACTTCAATAAAGAAAAACAGCGAGAACGTTAACCCGATAAACAAGATGGCGTATTTCGCGGCACGCATGGTTTTGGCGTAGCCATCTGCAGGCTGGATCAGATTCACGCCAAAACGTACGTTCCCGGGCTTATGGGTCGACCCCTTCCAGTATTGTGGTAACCCGGCATTCTGGCCCAATAACTTCCACTGTGCAGTAAAGCCAGAATCGGTCACCACGTGTTCTCCCAGAAAATCACCGTCAAAAGCAGGGTCTTTCCACGTACTCTGCAAACTGGCCAGGGTGCTTTCTGCCGAAGGCGAGATAAAGAAACTGTGCGAGCCTTTCAGTTTAAGGTGAATCGAAAAGTTATAACTGGAAATAGAATCCAGTGTTAAAGGCACAGTTGTTACCAGCCCCTTCCCCACCACATCATTGTTCTCCGCACCCGGTGAGAACTTATGCGCTGCGCCATTCCATTGCAACACGATGTTCTCTTCCATCCCCCGTGCATCCGTGAGCCCCATAATGATGTGCGCTTTCTGCGGCAGCATCTGCTCGGGGCGCAACTGTAATACCGTTGGATCCACAGGTTTGAAGTTCCCGCTCATTGTTACATCGCTTCGGTACAATATTACCTGGTACAAACTCCGCTTCCGTACTTCCGGATCAAGCTTTCCCTTCACGATTAAATTCTCGGGAAGAAAATACGCGTTCAGTTCCCGGGTTACGATTTTTCCATCCGCCGTCTGAACCATTTCCTGGTAAGGCACCACCAGTATGGGACCTGTCAGCGTTTGAGCGGAGGCCCATTTCCCACTCACTTCAGCCTGAACTTCTTCCTGCCGTTGCTCCCGTTCGCGTACGAGGTCCATGATATAGGAAGCGGGAATCAGCATCAGTAATATCAGGATACCGATCATGGTTCCTTTGAACAAAAGTTTGAATTGCTGCCAGAAAGGAATTGAAGGTGTTGAAGGTTCTTGTTCCATTTTATATAAGATTAAAGTTTTGAAAAGCGCTTTGAATTACAAAGTATCTAGGTAAAAAAATTTAGCCCAGTAGTTTGATCATTTGCTCCAGTGCTTCCAGGTGCGCTTTAAACGCTTTTTCTCCGGCTTTGGAAACCTGGTAAGTTGTGTTTGTTTTTCGTCCTATGAATCCCTTCTGCACTTTAACGAATCCCTGTTCTTCCAATGTTTTCAGGTGCGACGCAAGGTTGCCGTCGGTCACTTCAATGAGTTCCTTCAGTTCGTTGAAGCTCACTTCATTGTTGACCATCAGCGCACTCATAATGCCCAGCCTGATCCTGGAATCAAAAATCTTGTTTAAATGTTCAATGGGATTCTTCATAAATTTCCTGTTCTTCAGCTCCCGGACCGCGCATCGTATTTTCTCCACATGATGATGCCGTAAAGGATATGCAGTACGCCGAAACCAGCGGCCCAAAAGTACAATCCTTTACCGGGAATCCATACATTCACCAGTCCAAGGATCACCTCACAATACCCGAGATACCTGATGTCGTCAAAAGTATATTTGCTGGCATTCACCAATGCGAGTCCGTAAAAAATAAGACAAGCAGGCGCCACGAAGCGCCAGTCGCTGTGCCAAAGCATCCCTAGAATGAATATGGCGCCGGCTGTAAAAGGAATCAGAAAACTGCCTGCCAGTTTCCGGGAGCCGGTATCCCAGAGTTTTTCTTTTTGTTTGCGCGTTTTCTGCCAGGTAAAATAAAAGCCGCTCAGCAATGCCAGAGCCAGCACAATCATTCCCAACTGAAACAATTCTGTTTTCAGGAAAGAAAACCTGTCGTTGCGGTAACCGCCCGTTTCATACCCCTCGTAATAACCGTCCAGTATAAGTTTTGCACGCGCGGCCCCTATCAATGCGATCACACCGGCGCTTACGCCGCTAAGTCCGCTGAGGGAAAGGAACCGGGAGGAGCGGGACATCATTTTCCTGATGTCGGACAATGTTTCTAAATGTTCTTCTTTGGATTGCATAAAAGCACTTTGCACTTCAAAGTAAAGACAAGTTTCTCAATCCCGCAACAGTTTTTACAAAAATTTATCTTTCGCTTACTCCACCGGCTGGCCGCTTCCACATTCATTCACTACATTTGTCGCATGGCACGCTCGTGTATGCTGGTGTTTCTGCTTACCTTATTTTTAGCCGGAAGCACTTACGCGCAACAAAAAGTTTTGATGGGTACAGTGAAAGACGCTCACAGTGATGAGATCATTCCCTTCGCCTCCGTATCTTTTTTAAAAAATAAGGCCGGTCTGCTTACCGATTCTTCCGGGCAATTCGTGTTCCGGTTTGAAAAATGGCCACAGGATTCACTGGAGATCACCTATGTGGGTTACCAGGCTTACTACCTTTCTCTTTCAGATACTATTACTCAGGATACCATCCGATTTACCTTCGCGCTCGAAAGGGCCAGTATCGGCGCCGTGGTGGTGAAGTCTAAGTTCAACCGTGGACTTTCGGTATGGAGAAGAATCGTGAAGAACAAACCACGCAACGACCGGTACCGTTTCGCCAATTTCTCGTACGAATTGTACAATAAACTGGAACTGGACCTGAATAATATTAATAAGGATAAACTGAAGAAAGGGCTGTTCACCAAACCCGTAGGATTCATTTTCGATAATGTGGATACCACGGAAGAAAAACCTTTTCTCCCTGTTTACCTCACGGAAAGTATCTCTGATTATTTCTACCAGAAATCACCTAAGCGTTACCGTGAAGTATTCAAGGCCAGTAAAACGATCGGGATCGAGAACCAGAGCCTTGCGGAGAAACTGGGTGGCATGGACCAGAACGTGAATGTGTACAACAACTTCATTCCCGTTTTCGACAAACAGTTTGTAAGTCCTGCAAGTGACAACGGAGACGCTTACTACGAATACCGTGTTTCCGACACCCAATACGTCGCTGGAAAACGGTATTACCATCTCGTGTTTTCACCGAAAAGAAAGGGAGAAAATACTTTTGAAGGAGATGCCTGGATCCATGATACTACCTTCGCTATCCAGAAGATGAACCTGCGCCTCGGTAAGGAAGCGAACATCAATTTCGTGGAGAAACTGAGCATGATCCAGGAGTATAAACTGATCAATGATTCCACCTGGTTCTTATCGAAAGATAAGTTCGTGATCAATATATATCCCGTTGGAAAGAACAGCGTTGGATTCATCGGAAGGAAAACCACGACGTATAAGGATGTGGACGTGAACAGCAATAACGTGATCGCGGAATTGCAGAAGAACAAAGTGCCGGAGGAAACCATCCTTCCCCCCGAAGCCAGGGAAAAAACGGATTCCTTCTGGACCGAAAGCCGCCATGAAATGCTTTCTAAAAACGAAGCAGCCGTATATGCCATGATCGACACCTTACAAAAGATGCCGCTCTTCAAACGCTATACTGATGTCATCGGCTTCCTGGGAACAGGCTACCTCAATACCGGGAACTACCAGATCGGCCCCTGGTACAACTGGATCAGCGGGAACAGTCTGGAAGGTATCCGTACCCGTTTCGACCTCGGCACCAACAAACACTTCCATAAAGACCTATGGCTGCATGGTTATCTCGCCTATGGCTTCACCGACCAAAAAATAAAAGGGAAGGCCGAAGCACTGTATCTCCTTAACAGGCACCCCCGCATGTACCTCTATGGCTCCTACGCCAAAGACCTCGACAATGGGCAAACCTATTACGATGAAATCAGCGCCGACAACATCTTCTCGCTCGCCATCCGTAAACAAGGGGTGCCCCTGAAATTCATGATGATCGAGGAACAACGTTTCGAATTTTTCAAAGAATGGAACATCGGTTTCTCCGCGTTGCTGACCACCAGCAGAAAAACCTTCGATCCGCTGCGTAACCTTCCCGATAAATCTTATTTCAACAACGGCGCAAAAGGCATACCGCTTACCAATTTCGAAACATCAGTCCGGTTGCGTTTCGCTTACCTCGAAAAATTTCTGGAGAATAATTTTTTCAGAACAAGTCTGGGTAGTCCGCTCCCGATCGTGGAAGTGAAATACAGCAAAGGCATTTCAGATATCTTTAACAGCAGTTACGATTACCACAAAATTAGCGGCAGCATCTCTGACTACCATAAGATCCCGCCCTTCGGCAGCGTGTATTACAACCTCTTCGGAGGAAGAACAATCGGCACACTTCCCTACATGCTGCTCGATATTCATCCCGGGAACGAAATCTATTATTACAACAAATACGCCTTCAATATGATGAACCGCTTCGAGTTCATCGGCGACCGGTATACCGGGTTCAACGTGGAACATAATTTTGGAAACGGCATCTTCCGCCTCACCAATATCACCCGCAAACTCAAGTTCCGCCAGTTCTGGAGCGCAAAAGGCATCTGGAGCACACTAAGCGATGCCAACAAACAACTGAACTTCGTTCCCGACGCGCCATTCCGGTCACTGGACAAGAAACTGTACCTGGAACTGGGCACAGGAGTAGATAATATTCTGCGGGTGTTCCGGGTGGATTTTGTGTGGAGAGTATTGCCTACACCATTGCCGATACGGCAGCAACAGCGGTTCGGGGTGTTTGGGAGTTTCAGGGTGGCTTTCTGATCACGCAATTGCTTTGTGCTGCGCGCAGCTTCGTTTCTCGCAAAGACGCAAGGATGGGAGGGGCGCAAGGAGTGGTTGATTAGGTAGCTGGTTGAGGAATAGCGGAGAGAGCTTTTTTCTTGATTGCTTGGTTTCTCGCAACGGCGCTACGACGCAACGTTAGAGCTTGATTTTTGTTTCTCGTTCATTAAATAATAAAGTGTATGGTTTTTCCTGGGCAACGAGTTGTAACAAGCCATAACAGCGTATGTGCAAGAATAAAAAGTTCATCCATAATAATCAGCCATCCCAATTAAAACAGCCGTAGCGTCGTTGCGCCGTTGCGAGAAAAAAATACCACATCAATGAAACTCCCGCCAACCAACTAAGGCCTTTCGTCCTTGCTCCTGCGAGGAACGAAGCAGTGCGCTGCGCAGTGCGAAGCACAAAGCAGTTGCGTGAAAAAATCTCACACAAAATAATTCAGATACACCGCCAGCGCAAACCCCAGCCAATGCAATATCCCCGGCATCAAACCAGCTTTTGGATAGAAATACGCCGCCGCGTGAAAAGCCGCAAATGGCACTGTGCACAAAATCCAGTTCCCGAAATCCTGGGAAGTGTTGATAAAAGGTATTAGCGTGGAAACAAGTATATACAACAGCAACAGGCTCCAGCACTTCCGTGTTTGTATCAGCATCTTGCCGAGATTCGCCTGCACAAAATAGCCGCCGGCCAGAAAAGGAATCACCATCAGCGAAATAGCCGCCGCTACCCATATAGATGGACGGAAGCGCAGCATATCAATAGAGATATGTGGAAGGTACTTCGCCGGGGTCCAGTTACCGGAAAGAAACAATACGATGAAAAGAAAATAATACGGTGCCAGCAAACCCATCAGCGTGATTACCCATTCCGAGAACCGGAACGGACGCATCAGCAACAACGCGAAAAACACCAGCAACACGAATGCCGCCGCAGGAAAGAAAAGAAAGGACGCCAGCCCCACCAGGATGCCCATGTTGAACAACTGCGTCTTCGGACTTTGCGTATTGTACAGCGCCATCATTTTTACCAGCGCCCAGATCAGCAGCGAGTTCACCAGTAAACCTGCGGAAAAAAGGTTCCATTCCGGGAAGAACGAGGTGATGAGCAGATAACTCATGCCCGCGAGGAAATTCGGTTTCGGGAACAGCCGCTGGTCGTTCACAATCTTGTTGAGGTGCGAAGCCTGTGTGAAAAGCAGGAGAAAACTAAGCAGGGAAAAAATGGCCGGACTTCCGCCTGAAACGCCGTTCAGCCACGCCACCAGTTCGCGGTACAGGAACCCGTCCTGCGGCTTGGTGACCGGCAGGGATGGATGCAGGAACACCGGGAACTTCAGTACCAGTGCGTAAATAAGAAGAATCAGGGCGTTCCCCGGGTTTTTCTGCTTGAATATTGTAATCACCTTAGGCTGGTTGTTTTAGAAATCTACTTTCGCGAAGCAAAGATAGTTTCTATAAAAACAAGGTACAACCATTTGGCGCGCGGAAACCTGTTTTGCGTAACGCGGCATGAATTCGTAGCCTTTATCAAGGTTTTTGATGGTGGGCGAACGGGTGATCTGCCCGTCGGGACTAACAGTTTGTTCGCTCAGGATCAGGCTCCTGCGTTCCACTTCGTTGAAAAGGAAGTGTAATTGTCCGCCGGTAACCAGCGAAGCGTAAGAGATCAGAAAATCACTTTCATCATCGAACTGTGTTTTGGGGATCACATTGCTCCATTCCAGTTCACCTTTATTGTTGAAGGAGATCACCATGATGTTGTCAGCATGGTAACGGGTGGCGGGGGTATTGTTGTAACGCCAGGAGTTCCATCCCCAGGGACTGTAATACCGGTTCCAGAAATAATAATCTGAGGGCATCATCCAGGGGTTCCGGTAGGAGAGGTAATCCCACCTGTTCCAGGTATAGCCGCGGGAAGTGGTGTAATTGGATTCCGCTGCGAGAATGAATCCACCATCCACACGTGGTATAATTGTTTTGATGAAATAATCGTTGAAGGCCATTTTCAGGTTCGATTCCCCTTTCGCCATGCTGCGGAGTTCGTCGTTGAATACAACGGCATTGCTTTTGGAAATGGAATCGGCCTTGTTGTCGTAAGCGGCGGTATACATGCCTTCTATGTTGCCCCTTCTTTGTTTGTAGTAGAAGGCGGTCAGCAGGAAGTGGTTGTTGAGGTTGTCGATCCTGATTTTCACTTCATCGAGGTACCTGCCGCCCAGGTCCAGTTCGTGCATCGAGAACTGGTCGGCTCCCGCTGGTTTGGTGACCATGAACAGTTTGCTGATGTTGTCGTTGCCACCTGAACGGATGAATTTCCCGAAAACGAGTTCTCCGCTGTTGGAAATCTGGAAATCGGTAAAGAAATCGTTTCGTTCGTCCATCGCCATGTTCAACTGTTTTTTCTCCAGTTGTTTCAATTGGTCGTCCAGCAATACGGTAGTGAAAACAAAATTTTTCGCATTCCTGCTGTTGATCTTCAGCGCCATGATCCTTTTCTTGTCATCGCTTACCAGGGTGGAGTATAGCTTGTTGTCTGCGGAAAAGCCGATCTGGGTGGTATCAATATCTATAGGTTCTCCGATTTTTTTGCCATCCGGACCAACTTTTACGCCTACACAATGCACGATATTCTTTTTCTGGAACTGGTAGATCATATAGGCGAAATCCGGATATGAAACGAAATCCACGTTAATCACCCGGTCGGGCATATAATCGTGGTTCACCCTTTCGAGCAGTTTCATGTCGTTATCATATACGCTGATGGCGTTTTCGGCGCGGTTGTTCTTGAACACGAGGTAATTGTTGCCGAGCTTGCCGATGATTTCAAAATTCGTGCGCTTACTGTCTTCCCGTTCCGGTTCAGAATAGGAAATCCTTTGGGAGAAACCTTCGGTGAGCGAAAAACACAAAGCCAGGGTAAGCGTTAACAAGCATCTGATGTTCATAATTCCTGTGTTTATACGATAAATGTATAGCATTGGCGGCACATTTCGGGCAGAAGGGCCTGCTGGCCACGGCAATGAATATACTGGTAAACGAAATATGGCCCCGCCGGGTTGTATATAAACTGTGTTAAACTTTCTCAAAAAGCAGTCCGGAAACGCTTTTTGAAATATCGCCGAACAGTATACCTTTGTTCCATATTCCAACAACACAGCAACGTGGGCAAACAACTGAACAAAGTTACCGCAGCGGGCCTTTTAGTGGCGCTGGGTATTATTTACGGCGACATCGGAACATCTCCTCTCTACGTTTTCAACGCCATCATCAACGAGAAAGTAATTTCAGAAGACCTGATCCTGGGGAGCCTTTCCTGCATCATCTGGACCATCACGCTTCAAACCACCGTCAAATACGTGATCCTCACCCTCCGGGCCGATAACAAGGGGGAAGGCGGTACGTTTTCGCTGTACGCCCTGGTGCGGCGGCGGAAGAAATGGCTGGTGATCCCGGCCATGATCGGCGGGGCCGCCCTGCTTTCGGACGGCATTATTACCCCACCCATCTCGATTACTTCTGCCATTGAGGGGCTTAAACAGATTCCCGCCCTGCACGATATTGAAAGGATGACCATCGTATATATCGTACTGGGTATCCTGACGCTTTTCTTTTTCATGCAGCAATTCGGAACGCATTCCATCGGGCGCCTCTTCGGACCCATCATGTCTTTGTGGTTCCTTATGCTGGCGGGTTTGGGCATCTACCATTTCGCGGATGATCTTTCTGTGCTCAAGGCTTTCAGCCCGCATTACGCCATTCAGTTCCTTGTGACGTATCCCGCCGGTTTCTGGGTGCTGGGCGCCGTATTCCTATGTACCACGGGGGCTGAAGCGCTGTATTCGGATCTTGGGCACTGCGGAAGAGGCAATATCCGCATCTCCTGGATATTCGTGAAAACCTGCTTGCTCGTTAACTACATTGGTCAGGCGGCCAACCTGCTTTCGCACCACAACGGCAAATTCGTGAATGATGCCCTGGGACTGAACGCGTTTTACGACCTGATGCCCCAGTGGTTCGTGATCATCGGTATCGTGATCGCGACTTCCGCCGCCATCATCGCGAGCCAGGCCATGATCTCGGGTTCTTTCACCCTGATCGCGGAAGCCATGCGCCTCAACCTGTGGCCCCGTATGAAAGTGAACTATCCTTCCGAAGAAAAAGGACAACTTTTTATACCCGGCGTGAACATATTGCTCTACCTCGGCTGTTGTGGTGTGGTGCTGTATTTCCAGCGTTCTTCCAGTATGGAGGCGGCTTACGGACTGGCCATCACGTTGTGTATGCTTTCCACGACCATACTTTTTTCGAACTATCTCGTTTCCAAAAGGGTACCCGCATTCTGGATATATGTGTTCCTCGTGGTGTATATCGTGATCGAATCGTCCTTCCTTGTCGCCAACCTTATCAAATTCACGCATGGCGGTTATATCACACTCATGATCGGTGGCATCATGTTCCTCGTAATGTACACCTGGCACCGTTCCCGTAAAATCAAGAACCGTTACGTGGAATTCGTGCGCCTCGACCAGTACATTCCCATGATCCAGGAATTGAGCAACGATAAGTCCGTTCCCAAATACGCCACGCACCTGGTGTACCTCACTTCCGCGAATAACCCGAAGGAGATTGAGCACAAGATCATTTATTCCATCCTCAACCGGAAGCCCAAACGCTCCGATATCTACTGGTTCGTACACGTGGATACCCTGGATGACCCCTATACCTGCGAATACTCCGTGGACCATATTATTCCCAACGACATCATCCGCGTAGAGTTCAGGCTTGGTTTCCGCGTGCAACAACGCATCAACCTGATGTTCCGGAAAGTAGTGGAAGACCTGGTGAAGAACAAAGAAGTGAACATCACCAGTCGCTATGAATCCCTTGAAAAGAACAATGTGGTAGGCGATTTCCAGTTCATCGTGATGGAAAAATACCTTTCCCAGGACAACGAACTGCCTTTCTTCGAACGCATCATCATGAAACTGTATTTCTGGATCAAAGAGATCAGTTTGTCGGAAGAACGCGGCTTCGGACTCGATACTTCTAATGTGGTGATCGAAAAATTCCCGCTTATCGTATCTCCCGTAAGTAACCTGCGGCTCACCCGTATTAACCAGGACATCGACTGATGAAAGAACTCAGTTGGGAGGAATGGAAGGCGCTTGAGCAGAAAGGGGAACCTTTTGCTTTACTGGATGTGCGCGAAGCTTCAGAAAGGGAAGCGTACAGTATTGGTGGAATATGGATTCCCCTGGGAGAAATCATGCAACGGCATGCCGAGATTCCGCAAGATGTTCCCGTGCTGGTGTATTGCAGAAAAGGCATAAGGAGCGGCATCGCCATCCAGCGGCTCGAAGCGCGTTTCGGATGGGCGAATTTGTTTAACCTAAGCGGCGGTTTGCCGGTTCAGAAGCTGTAGCAACGGAACCGGTAGGGCTACCAACATTCTTCCCGAGTTCCTCCACCGTACGTGCAATGAAGATAAACTGGTCGGCGATGGATTTATACTCGGAAAGTGTTTTCCGCACCGGACTATCTGCCACACCTCTGCCCAATTCTATACTTCTTTCCTGCTTCAATTGCATCACTTCGTTGTTCAACTGTTTTAATGCCTGTTGTGTGGGAGAGGCATCCTCCGCAAGCTGTTTATCAATGGGAACGCCGTTCAGTTTTTTTTCGATGTCCTCCAGTTGGTGGTTCAGCGCGGTGGTCAGTTGTTGTAATACCGGTTTTTGGTAATGTTGGGCCAATGGCTGCGCATAGTAGGATACGGTTGCAATATGCGAAGTGAGAACGTGGTTGAGCACTACGAACTGGTGCATTTCCTTGCTGTTCTTTTGTTGGTGCACCGGTTCCGACATCATCCGGTTAAACGCATCGGTAAGGTTGGCCAGCGACACGAACGCGTTCTTTCTGGATAATTTGTATTCAGTATTGGTGTAGGGCTTTCCTGCAAAGGCGCCTGCAATCACTTTAAAATATTCCCGGTTATCGCGGATGGCATGAATCATATATTGCCTGATCTGCGTGTATTCCCAGGCGGGTACCAGAAAGTAGTTCGCCAGGAAAGCAATGGCCGAACCAATAGCTGTATCAATCACTCTTTCCGTAAGCAGGGTTCTGAAATCGCCGGGGAAAAGCAGTTGAAAAAGGATCAGGATATACGGCGTCATCAATACCACACTCAGCAGGTATTTCGCCCGCATGAAACTGAATGTACCGATCATCAGGAAAATCATGATGGCCAGCAGGATGTTTTTATCCTGGATGAAATACAGCAGCAGTAAACCGATGGCCGCCCCGGCGATGGTGCCGATCAGTCGTTCCCCGTTTCTTTTCTTGGTAAGACTGTACGCGGGTTTCAGGATCACGATGATGGTGAGCAATATCCAGTAACTGTGTCCAAAAGGGAGGATCAGTGAAATGAGGTACCCGGCGAAAGTGGCTACGCTCACCCTTACGGCATGCCGGAAAGTGTTGGATTCCAAAGTAAGGTTCGATATAAGCAATCGCAGGTCGATGGCCTGGTGGGTAACGAAGCGGTCGTAATCTGGTTCTTTGAATTGCTTGCTGAGTGCGGGATCGAAAGTAGTGTATTGGTGCAGGGTGTAGATTCTTCCGGCAATATCTTCAATGCTGTCGAGGATATGCCGGAGTGAAATAAAAGCTTCAACGTTTTCAGCAGTGCGGTGTTCATCGCGAAGCTGGAAGAAGAGTTGGTTTACTTTCTCCGTTTTTTTAGACAGCAGGTCGGTGGGGGTGGATGGGAAACCGCTTTTCAACGCGATGCCTATCCGATCCAGTTCATCAGTAAGCTGGTAGATGAGGGATTGATAATGGTGGAGAATGGCATGTTGATCGAAAGCCTGGTGTAGGGCGCGGTAATCCTGGTGGGAAGTCATGGCGCGTTCAAAAAGATCTACAACATCGAGGAAGATCATCACCAGGATTCTGCCTTGCGGCGTGGATTCCCGCACGATATCCCGGCTTTTAAAAAGCATTTCTCTTACGAGGTCCTGCTTCTCATGCACTATAATTTGTTCTTCCAGTAGTTTCTTATAGGCGGCATCATAATCTACATTTTTGCTGTAGAAAGCGGCTTTGGCGTGCAGGTAGTTGGCGGTGGCCTGAATACAATCGCCCATAGCCTGCTGGGTGAGTTTATAGGGCCGGATGCTGTATAGCCCAAGACTTAATAATGTGTACCACAATCCGCCCCCGAAGATGTATGCTGCATGAATGGCCGCGTCTTCCAACGTTCTTTGCTCATCAATATTCAATACCATTACCAGCAGCACTGCAGTTCCAATGGCCATGCTCCGGGTATTGAATACGCCGATCATGGAGAAGATGAATGCTGCCGCAGCAACCCAGGCGCCAAGTAAAATTGGGGAGAAGGCCACAATGCCTGTGATAAAGGCACAACAGGAGGTGAGTATGAAACATACCACCATGGCGTTCTTCCGATGGTGAATAGGGCCGGGGTTGTCTGGAATGCTGGCGCACATGGCCCCCAGCGATACGACGATGCCTGTTTCCAATGCACCGAAATAGCTGAAAATTACGGCAGGAAGCACTACGCCCACGGTAATGCGCACACCTTCACTGAGGTAGTGACCGTAGATGAAGTTCTTGTATTCCCTGATGTAGGAGGCCGGCAATTGCAGCATAGGACCAGCTTGAATTAAGAAGATACCTGTTTTTTCTTTTGTTGCTGGTAGAATTTACAAAATTCTGTGATGCCGCACTCCTGGCATTTCGGATTTCTTGCCACACAAACATACCTTCCGTGCAGGATGATCCAGTGGTGTGCTTTGTGCACCAGTTCGGAAGGAATAAATCTGATGAGTTGTTTCTCCGCCGCCAGCGGTGTTTTCGCATTCACGGTTAACCCGATCCTTGCGGAAACCCTGAACACATGGGTGTCTACGGCCATATTGGGCTGCTGGTCGATCACCGAGGTAATCACATTTGCGGTTTTCCGCCCCACGCCTGGAAGTGTGATGAGTTCATTTACGGTAAGCGGTACTTCTCCGTTAAACTCGGTCATGAGTTTTTGCGCCATTCCGATCAGGTGCTTACTCTTGTTGTTGGGATAAGAGATACTTCTGATGAGGGCGAAAACGTCTTCAACACTGGCTTTTGATAAACTTTCCGCGTCGGGATACCGCCTGAAGATAGCAGGCGTGGTCAGGTTAACGCGTTTATCGGTGCATTGAGCGGATAAAATCACAGCTACCAGCAACTGGTAGGGATTGTCGTAAATAAGTTCAGTTTCAGCCTGTGGGATGTGTTCCTGGAAATAGCGGATCACACCTTCATATCTTTCCTTCCTGGTCATACTTTATTCCTGTATAACCACGAAAGTAGCTGAAAAACCGGAATTGGTTACTCGTGTGCAGTTATGGGTTCTGTGTTACGGGCGTAGTTCAGTATGTTCAATACTGATTCGGTCCTGGGAGCTGTTAGCAGGCGCTCCATCCTTTCGTGCGCATCTTTTAACACGGCCATTTTTTCTCTCAGGGTCCAATCTTCCTGGAGTGCTTGTTCAATGGCGCCTGTTAATGCGGGAGAACTTTCTTTGTATAGGAACAAAAGTAAATCCTCGGGTGTAAAAGTGGTCATTAGGCAAACCTATTTATGTCCAAAAATTCCTGAAGGGTCCAGCTTCAGGATAGTCCGGTATATTAACGGTGGTCAGTATGGGATATTGCCCAACAGATAACTATTTTTTAACGGAGGTTTCCGTTGTTGGAATCACGAAGAGTTCTTCGTTTGGCTTTTTCATGAAATATTTTTCCCTGGCGTATTTTTCAAGGAGGGCAGGATTGGAGTCGAGCTGGCGGAGTTCTTTATTGGTAAGACTGATCTCCTGTTCGTAGTAGGCTTTGCTTTGCTGAAGGTCCTGGAGTTCGGAACGTCTTTCTGTTTGGGTGAGGATGTCGTTTCTATCGAAGAACAGTACCCAAACGGCGAACACGATCAGGGCGATCATGTATTTGTTTTTCAGCCAGGATGGAATATGCTCTAAGATTTTCATTTTCAGAATTTTAGAAAGTGGGAAAGCGGTTCATTAAAGAACTGCTTTCCCGCTTATCAGTTCAGTTTATTTGCTGCCGAACCTGATCTGCCCGTTGGGGTAGATAGCGTTGGCTTCCAGTGCCTCTTCGATGCGGATCAACTGGTTGTACTTGGCCATACGGTCGGTACGGCTGGCGCTTCCGGTTTTAATTTGTCCGCAGTTCAGGGCAACGGCCAGGTCGGCGATGGTAGTATCTTCTGTTTCGCCGGAACGGTGGCTCATAATGGTGGTATAACCATTTTTCTGGGCCAGTTGTACGGCGTTGATGGTTTCTGTAAGTGTTCCGATCTGGTTTACTTTGATCAGGATGCTGTTGGCAACACCGTTATCAATGCCTCTTTTCAGGATCTTTGTATTGGTTACAAACAGGTCATCTCCAACGAGTTGTACTTTTTTACCGAGGGCGTCGGTGAGTTTTTTCCAGCCATCCCAGTCTTCTTCGGCCATGCCGTCTTCGATAGAGATGATCGGGTATTTGGCGCACCATTCCACCCAATACTGCACCATTTGGTCAACGGTGAGTTTTTTTCCGTCGCTTTTGTGGAAGTGGTATACTTTTTCGTCTTCTTTCCACATTTCGGAGGAGGCGGCGTCGAGTGCGATACCAATTTGTTCGCCTGGTTTGAAGCCTGCGGCTTCGATGGCGGCCAGTACGGTTTCGATGGCTTCTTCGTTGCTTTGGATGTTGGGGGCGAAACCGCCTTCGTCTCCTACGTTGGTGCTGTAGCCTTTTTTCTTGAGTACGCTTTTCAGGTGGTGGAAAATTTCCACGCCCCAACGCAGCCCTTCGCTAAAGGAAGATGCGCCAACGGGGACGATCATAAACTCCTGGTAATCAATTTTGTTATCGGCATGTGCACCGCCATTCAGGATGTTCATCAGGGGCATGGGCAGCACGGTGCTGTTTACGCCGCCGAGGTAGCGGAAGAGGGGCAGGTTGCTTTCGAGTGCTGCGGCTTTGGCTACGGCCATGGAAACGGCGAGCATGGCGTTGGCGCCCAGTTTACCTTTATTGTCGGTTCCGTCGAGTTCGATGAGTTTTTTGTCGATGCCGGCCTGGTCGTTCACGCTCCAGCCGATCAGTTGTTCAGCGATCACTTCATTTACATTCTTCACGGCCTGGAGTACGCCTTTGCCCATGTAAACGGCTTTGTCGTTGTCTCTCAGTTCCACGGCCTCATGAATACCGGTGCTGGCGCCAGATGGCACGGCAGCGCGGCCCATGTGTCCGTTTTCAGTTATAACGTCAACCTCCACGGTGGGGTTACCGCGGCTGTCCAGGATTTGTCTTGCATGAATGTCTGCAATGTAGCTCATGTTGTTGTTGATTTGTTTTGACTAATTTATTGCGGTTTGTTTTGAGCAGTGAGTTCCCGGAAGATGTCTTCCAGTTTTCCGTTTTCGCTTTGCAAAGAAACGATATTCAGGTTGTGCTGCAAAGCCAGTTCAAGGATTTGCTTCCGGAGTTTTTCAGGGCTGGAAGTAGTGAGCAGCCAGGTGTGAGCGTCTGTTTTTTCTGCGGAAAGGGTATCCGGGAGGCGGAGCAGCCATTCAGCTTCCAGCGGTTCACCAAAATTCACGCGCAGTCGCTGCTCGTCACCATTGGTATTTTTCAGGTCTGAAAGCGGCGCGTCCGCCACCAGTTCTCCTTTATTAATAATGATGACTCTTTCGCAAAGGGCTTCCACTTCCTGGAGGATATGCGTACTGAAAAGAATGGTCTTTTGTTGCCCCAGGCTCCGGATCACTTCCCTGATCTCAATGATCTGGTTGGGGTCGAGGCCGGATGTGGGTTCATCCAGTATCAGCACTTCCGGATCGTGGATCAGCGCCGCGGCCAGTCCCACCCGCTGTTTATACCCTTTGGAAAGCTGCCCTGTTTTTTTATGGCTTTCCGGAGTGAGGCCCGTCATGGCGATCACTGCGTTTACGCGTTCTTTGGTCTTTTTGCCCAATCCATGCACACCAGCAATGAAATGAAGGTATTCCTTTACATACATGTCATAATACAGGGGATTTGCTTCGGGAAGGTAACCGATTTTTTTCTTCACCTCCAGTGGCTGGTCCTGCACGGAAATGCCGTTTACGGTTATTTTTCCGCCATCCGGCTGAAGATAACCGGTCATCATTTTCATGGTGGTGGATTTACCGGCGCCATTCGGGCCGAGAAAACCAACAATCTCACCGGGCTTCAGGGAGAAAGAAATGTTGTTGACCGCTTTTTGTGTGCCGTAGTGCTTGCTGACTGCCTCGATGGATATTGACATATTGGTTACTTCTGCTACGAAAATACGTATAGCATCCGTTAAAAAACGGTTGCGGTACTGTGTTTTTCTGTCTTTGAAAATTATGTTACCGTTAAAATCAGGCGCAACTTTGTAAAAACTGAAAGAGATGAGTGAGCAGGAGTTGTATGGATCGATCAGGGAATTGATTGTTGCGGCAAGAGAAAAGACGCTGCGTGCCGTGAATGTATTGTTGCTTCAAACGTATTGGGAAATCGGGAAGTTGATTGTGGAAGAGGAGCAGAATGGGAAAGCAAGAGGAAGATACAGTGACCGAATTCTGAAAAATATTTCCGGTAAACTTGAGAGAGAATTCGGAAGCGGTTACGCCGAGCGAAGCCTTAGAAATATGAAAGCTTTTCATCAGGCATTTCCAATTCGGTCCGCACTGCGGACCGAATTAAGCTGGACGCATTACCGGTTGATTTCCAGGGTAATAAATCAGAAAGCACGGAACTTTTATATGGAAGAGTGCGTAGCTGGTGGATGGAGTTCCCGAACATTGGAGCGGAACATCAGCAGTGGCTATTTTGAAAGAATAAAAGCATTGCCAACCCCCAAAGATGGCATACCGCCATCCGATACCCGCGCCTTCATCAAAGACCCCTATATCTTTGAGTTCCTGGGGTTGTCCGCTGATCAGGTTCCGGCTGAAAAAGACCTTGAAACCGCGCTGCTTAAACACCTCCATCATTTTTTAATGGAACTCGGAAAAGGTTTCGCTTTTGTAGCAAGACAGCAGCACCTTTCTACAGAGACAGGCGACTTCTATGTAGACCTTGTGTTTTATAATTACTACCTGAAGTGTTTCGTGCTGATCGATCTGAAAAAAGGACGTCTCACCCACCAGGATATCGGCCAGATGGATATGTATGTACGCATGTACGAAGACCTGAAACGTGCACCAGATGATAATCCAACCATCGGAATCATTCTCTGTACTGAAAAAGATGAAACTGTGGTGAAGTATTCCGTATTATCCGGTAGTAACCATTTATTCGCAAGCAAATACAGGCTTTACCTGCCGGAAGAAGAAGACCTCAAACAACTGATAGCACACGACAGGCTGCGCTTCGAAATGGAAAACATGCAGGAACGTGGCCCCTGATCAATAGTGCTTTGTTGCCGTTTACACTTCTTCTGAGTTTTCCGGTAATTTATCATACTCTCCCTTCCAGGCATACCACCCGAAAAGGAAGAAACCGATAGCAATAGGGGCAAAAATGGCTATGATAATGATCCATGGAACCGGCTGGTTGATTTCAGCTTTTCCGTTCGGATCAATATATATGCCCGCTCCGATGAACAGGGTGAAAAGAAGGGCTGGGGCGATCAGCATCCATATTAGGCCAAGTGTTTTTTTAAGTTGATTCATGACGTTTCGTTTAATCGTTTACGTTTTCATCAATCCGGTTGTTCAGGTAAAGACATCCGATGATAAGGCTCAAAGCCGCAACACCAACAGGATACCATAATCCTGAAAGTGGCGTGGCGCCAGGTAGGGTGGAGATCAGTACACCTATAAAAGGGACAAGTCCGCCAAATACGCCGTTTCCAATATGGTAGGGGAGCGACATGGAGGTGTACCTGATTTTGGTAGGGAACAACTCAACAAGGAAAGCCGCAATAGGGCCATACACCATGGTCACAAACAAAACCATGATGAAGATCCAGCCGGTCATTTTCCATTGATCGGGTGAAGAGAGGACCACGTTTTTGACATAAATGACGGCTCCTTCAACAGTTTTAGGTGTTTCTGTAAGAGAACCGCCATCGGTGAAGGTGGTTACAGTGACGCCTGTTGCGGCCACTGCGGCTTTGGAGGCTACGGTTTTCAATGTAGTATCTGCGATATTGCGGAGTTGACCGAACAGCGAGAAATAACTGATCACGCCCAGGAACATCCCGGTGAGCATGATGTTCTTTCTGCCGAATTTATCGGAAAGGGAACCGAAGATGACAAAGAATGGGGTGGCCGCAAGCAAAGCGATACCAATGATGGTATTGGCCTGTTCATAGTCCACCTTGCAAACGGTCAGAATGAAATTCTGTGCGTAGAATTGGCTGGTGTACCATATCACACCCTGTCCCATGGTGGCGCCAAACAGTGCCAGGAGCACCATTTTGAAGTTCTCTTTTTTCCCGAAACTCTCTTTCAGGGGATTGGTGGATGTTTTGCCTTCTGCTTTCAGCTTGCTGAACAGCGGCGATTCATTCATCTTTAAACGGATAAAAATAGAAACCACCACCAACAAAATGGAGACCAGGAATGGATAACGCCAGCCGTTCCCGTTCACGAATTCATCCACGCCTACGATGCGACGGATCGAAAGAATAACGCCCAGGGATACGAACAAGCCCAGGGTGGCGGTAGTTTGGATCCAACTGGTATAAAATCCGCGTTTTTCTTTTGGCGCATGTTCGGCAACGTAAGTTGCGGCGCCGCCATATTCTCCGCCTAATGCCAGGCCCTGTAGCAATCGGAGCAGCAATACAAGTGCCGGAGCCCAATAACCAATACTTTCGAAAGAAGGGATGCATCCTATAAGGAAGGTGGATCCGCCCATCAGAACAAGCGTTAGGAGAAAAGTATATTTCCTGCCGATCAGGTCACCAAGGCGACCAAACACGAGTGCGCCGAAGGGCCGCACAATAAAGCCAGCGGCAAAAGTAGCCAGCGTGGAAAGCAGTGCTGCCGTAGGATTCGTGCCCGGGAAAAACTTTTGCGAAATGATGGTGGATAAACTTCCGAAAATGTAAAAATCGTACCATTCAATCAGGGTACCAACAGAGGAGGCGGTGATCACCTTCCAGATTCCTTTGGGTGCAGGCATGTTCGTTAGAGTATATATTCCGCTAAATATACAAAGCAACTTCGTATAACCATCCTGCCCAATAAAAAAAGCCCATCGCCTTGCGGCAACGGGCCTATGGTGTAGAAAGCGAAAACGGTTAAAGGTTATCGTACTCGTATAACGGGTCGATATGTGTACCTGGCGCCATGTCGAATACAGGATTGAGGATGCCATCTTTTAATCCATATACCCAACCGTGCAGGTGCGGACGCTGATGGTGTTTCCACGCAGACTGGATAATGGAGGTTTTGGCCAGGTTCATCACCTGCTCTTTGGTATTGAGCTCTACAAGCCTGTCGGCACGGGCTTCTTCGTCCTGGATACCATCGATTTCGTCGCGGTGGATACGGTACACATCCTTGATGTTCCTGAGCCATTTGTTGATGATGCCCAGGCTGTGCTGCGTCATGGATGCCTTCACGCCACCACAGCCGTAGTGACCACAAACGATGATGTGCTTCACTTTGAGGTGGTTCACGGCATAGTCGAGTACGCTGAGCAGGTTGAGGTCAGTATGTACGACCATGTTGGCGATGTTCCTGTGTACGAATATTTCGCCTGGTGCTGTGCCCGTCACTTCGTTGGCGGGTACGCGGCTGTCGCTGCACCCGATCCAAAGGAACTCGGGTGTCTGGATTTTGGCCTGGCGCAGAAAGTATTCAGGATCGTCGTCTACCTTTTCTTTTGCCCATGCTTTGTTGGTCAGTAATAGTTTTTCGAATGATTTCATCTTTAGTGTGTTTTTTCCAGCTTAATGAATGTTTTCCTTTGCAGATAAATTGTTTAATGGGGATCAGACTTCTTCGCCATCACCATTTCCCCGTTCAGGATGGCTTCGTTGAAACCGTGTTCACGGTATAAACTTTTTTTCAGTTCCACTTTGATGTTTTTTAGTGGCGCGTGTATCATGAAGTCCTCGATAATGTCGACTACATCGGCATCAATGAAATCGGCGCTGGAGATATCAATCAGCACATAACCATCTTCAGGAATGGCTTCCAGTCTTTGTTTGATGATGGGTTTGTTGAGGAAGGATACATCTTTCCGGAGGCGGACAAGGTGACGGTTACCATCACTTACCACATGCACGGCTGTTTTGAAATTGCTGCGCAATACAAAGAACAAACCTACTGCAATACCGATCATGATACCGATCAAAAGGTCAGTAAGGAGGATGGCGCCTATAGTGATCACAAATGGCGCAAACTGGTTCCATCCTTTTTTATAGAACTCTTTGAACAAAGATGGTTTGGCCAGTTTGTAACCGGTAAATATCAGGATACCGGCCAGTGCGGAGAGCGGTATTTTGTTCAGCAAACCAGGAATCAGCGCCGCACAGAGCAGCAACAGCATACCGTGGGTAATGGCAGATATTTTTGTTTTCGCACCGGAATTCACGTTCGCCGAGGTACGCACGATCACCGAGGTAATTGGCAATCCGCCGATGAGTCCTGAGATCAGGTTACCCGCGCCCTGCGCTTTCAGCTCCCGGTTGGTAGGGGTTACACGTTGGTAGGGATCCAGTTCGTCCGCTGCTTCAATGTTCAGTAATGTCTCCAGACTCGCTACAATAGCGAGGGTGAGCGCAGTGGTCCAAACAGCCATATTTGTGAGGTGGCTAAAATCCGGGAAAGAGAAAAAGGAGAGGAACCCTTCCACTGAGGTCGCCACCGGAATGTTCACAAGATGGGATGCTTTGAGCGCAGTGTCCGGGTTGCTTGAAATAAGGTATTCGTTGATGCCAACAGCCACCAGTACCACCACGAATGGCGAAGGGATCAGCTTAAATATCTTAGCTTTCTTCACCAGTACTTTTTCCCACAGTACCTGTATGAGTATGGAGATCACGCCGATTGCCATGGCAACGGGAAGTATATAATTGAGGGAATGGAAAATTCCTGTGAAAGTGTTTTCACCCCCTTTACCCGCAAATGCTTCGTTGCCTTCGAAATCCGCGTCATACCCTACCAGGTGCGGTAGTTGTTTGAGGATCAGGATAAGACCGATTGCGGCCAGCATTCCTTTGATTACACTGCCGGGTACATAGTCGCCAACAACACCTGCTTTCAGGAACCCGAAAATAAGTTGCAGCGCACCTGCAAGCACTACGGCCAGCAGGAATGCCTCATACACCTGGAGTTTAAGTATTGCAGCCGCTACAATGGCCGTTAAGCCTGCGGCGGGTCCACTCACGCTCAACTGCGAACCGCTGAGGGTGCCAATAACAATGCCTCCGACAATACCGGCGATTAAGCCTGAAAAAGGAGGTGCGCCCGATGCCAGGGCTATCCCCAAACACAGTGGTAATGCCACCAGGAACACCACCAGCGCTGAAGGAATATCATTCCCCAGCGAGCTGAAATAATTTTTCGCTTTCTTAACCATTTTGAAACTTTTTAAACGTGCTGAATGATGATATAACGATGAGTCTCATAGCCCCTCATGTGCACAAACGAACACATGGCTATTCCCGCAGAAGCGGAATCCTGAAACCTTTACTGATTACAATAAGAAATAAGGAAGAAAAGGTTATGCGATAACCTGTTCGGGAGGTGGTGTGTTCAGTTCAAAATGAACTGCAAGACTTTTTCCTGTAAAATGAAACTTATGATGTGTAAGGTAAGCATCCGTAGCGGGATGCGCTATTTCACTGTGGTCGTGAAGGTACTCGGAGAGAGAGTTGGAGCCGCTTTCGGCTCTTTCTTCCGCCATGTTGTTGGCGTTGTTTTCAGAAGTATCATTATCAGGTCCGGGCGGAGCAGGAAGGTCATCGCTCTGGGCGATTTGAACCAGGCCTTCCGTATCGGGATAGATAAATACATTACTGATGGTGAGGAAGGCAAGCGCAAACACCATCAGGCCAACGGAGAGGAATTTCCGGGCCATTTGAAATGGTGATATCTGGTTGGTTGCTTTCATCATCAGACGTAAAAATAGGGATGTTCCCCCATAACTGGAACCCTGTTAATAAAATTAACAATTTTAACAGCCAAACCTTGGATGGATCGCAAAAGAAAAACGTAACTATTTGATTTTGTTCATCCCGGAGGAATGTTTTTACTTTATGGCCTCAAAATGTAACGTGCTATGTCATATCCCTATCAGATCAAATCTTTTGAAAGCTACAAGGATGCGTACGAGAAAAGTGTAAAAGATCCTGAAGGCTTCTGGGCGGAGATCGCCGCTCATTTCCAGTGGAGAAAAAAATGGGATAAGGTGCTGAACTGGAATTTCTCTGAGCCGAAAGTGGAATGGTTCGCCGGAGGAAGGCTGAACATCACTGAAAGCTGTCTCGACCGCCACCTCGAGAAACTCGGGGATAAGCCTGCGATCATCTGGGAACCGAACAATCCCGAAGAAAGAACCCGCGTGGTCACCTACGAACGTTTGCACAAAAGGGTATGCCAGTTTGCCCAGGTATTGAAAAACAATGGTGTGAAAAAAGGTGACCGCGTATGTATTTATATGGGGATGGTGCCTGAACTGGCTTATGCCGTCCTGGCCTGCGCACGCATCGGTGCCATTCACAGCGTTATTTTCGGTGGGTTCTCCGCCCAAAGTATCGCCGATCGCCTGGAAGATGCCAAAGCTGAGTTTATTGTTACCTGTGATGGTGCTTACCGCGGCGCCAAAGATATTCCCCTCAAAAGTGTGATTGACGATGCGCTTATTGGAAACAAACTCGTGAAAAGGGTAATCGTTTATACCCGTACCCGTACGCCGGTCAGTATGATCAAGGGGCGCGACGTGTGGTGGGAAGATGAAATGCTGAAAGTGACAGACACGCTGCCCGTAAACGGTTTCGGCGATGTGGAGGTGATGGATGCTGAAGACCCGCTGTTTATTTTGTACACATCAGGAAGTACCGGAAAACCCAAAGGTGTGGTGCATTCCTGCGCGGGATATATGGTGTGGGCGAATTATACCTTTGTGAACGCGTTCCAATACCAACCCGGTCAGGTACACTTCTGTACCGCCGATATTGGCTGGATCACCGGACACAGTTACATTCTCTACGGGCCACTGAGCGCAGGCGCAACTTCCATTATGTTCGAAGGTATTCCCACCTGGCCCGATGCCGGACGCTTCTGGGATATCGTGGACAAATACAAGGTGAATATCCTCTATACCGCGCCCACAGCCATTCGCAGCCTGATGGGCTTCGGACTGGACCCCCTCAAAGACAAAGATCTTTCTTCGCTTAAAGTCCTGGGAACAGTAGGTGAACCCATCAATGAAGAAGCCTGGAACTGGTACGATGAACACATCGGCAAAAAACAATGCCCCATTGTGGATACCTGGTGGCAAACCGAAACAGGTGGCGTAATGATCACCAACCTCGCCGGGGTAACACCCGCCAAACCCTCCTGGGCAACATTGCCTTTGCCCGGTATCCAACCCATCCTCGTGGATGAAAAAGGGGAAGAGGTAACAGAAGCGGATGAAGACGGACTGATCAAAGGGAACCTTTGCATTAAAGCCCCCTGGCCCGGCATACTCCGCACCACCTACGGCGACCACGAAAGGTGCCGAACCAATTATTTCGCCACCTACGAAAATCTTTATTTCACAGGTGATGGTGCACTGAAAGATAAAGATGGTTTTTACCGAATTACCGGTCGCGTGGATGATGTGCTGAATGTGAGTGGTCACCGCATTGGTACCGCCGAAGTGGAAAACGCGATCAATATGCACGCCAGTGTGGTGGAAAGCGCAGTAGTAGGTTACCCGCACGACATCAAAGGGCAGGGAATATACGCCTACGTTACCGTGAGCGGCTTCCACGGAGATGAAGCCTCCACCCGCCAGGACATCATCCAAACGGTTTCCCGCATCATAGGGCCCATTGCCAAACCCGACAAAATCCAGTTCGTCAGCGGATTACCAAAAACAAGA
>CAMLRX010000040.1 GCA_946482545.1 uncultured Flavihumibacter sp.
ACAGTTTTATCGCAAACCTCAAAGAAATATACCAGCGGCCCGGTGTTTCCGTTGCCCCTTCGGCCATGAAATGGTTGCAGCAACTGCCGCTGCCCGGAAACATACGCCAGCTCAAGAACCTGGTGGAAAGAACCATCCTGGTGAGCGGAAACGATCAACTGGAAATCGAGGATTTTAACCGCCAGTTGGAACTCTCTCCCGCTTCAGAAGGGAACCTCCGGTTGCCCGGCGTAGGGACCATTACGCTGGAAGAATTGGAGGTGGAGATGATCCGAAGGGCCCTGTCGTTTCATCGAAACAGTATCTCGAGGGCCGCGACTTCTCTTGGTATCACACGGAGTTCGTTGTACCGGAGGCTGGAGAAATACAATATCGCTTACGATGAAGCTCAAGACTAAATACCTGCTCTTCGTGGGCACCGTGCACCTGCTGATGCTGGCGCTCAGTTTCGTTGTATTCGAACGGAACAGGTTGCTGTTCCTGGCCTCAGAAGTGCTGATACTCGTGTCTGTATTCTTCTCCTGGCGACTGTACCGCGCACTCATTGACCCCCTGAACATGCTGGTACAGGGCACCGAAGCCATCCGAGACAGGGATTTCAGTGTGAAACTGCTCCGCACCGGCAGCTTCGAAATGGACAAACTTATCGACGTGTACAACCAGATGATCGAAGAACTCCGCGCCGAAAGACTGCAACAGGAACGCCAGCATTTTTTTCTGGAGAAACTGATTCAGACTTCCCCCACCGGGATCATTGTACTCGATTTTAACGGCATGATTCAACAGGTGAATCCACGCGCCATCAATATACTGGGGATAGAAGAAACCGCGTTGAAAAACGGCGATCACCACCATCCCATCCTTCAGGCCATGAAAGAGCTGAAGTCGGGCGAAACAAAAACCCTGGCCGTTTCCGGCATTCAGACGTATAAGATTCAGAAATCACATTTCATCGACCGTGGGTTTCCCCGTCATTTCATTATGATTGAAGAACTCACCGCGGAAATACTGGCCGCCGAAAAGAAAGTGTATGAAAAAGTGATCCGGATGATGGCCCATGAAGTGAACAATACTACGGGACCAGTTAATTCAATCATGTCTTCCGCCTTGCATACAGAAGCGCTCTGGCAATCCGGCACACTGGATACATTGCGGGAAGCTTTCGAAGTGGCCATCGAACGCAACAACAACCTCAACGGTTTCATGAGAGGCTTTGCGGATCTCGTGAAACTGCCGCTACCCGAGAAGCGCAACATCGATATGAATAAACTGCTCCGCTCCGTGGCCCGGCTGATGGAACTCCGCGCTGCTGATAGCCATATAAAGATCGAAGCACTTACGCCTTCAACGGAATGGTGGGTGCCGGCCGATGCGCAACTGATGGAGCAGGCGCTCATTAATATCGTGAAGAACGGCATTGAAGCCATCGAAGGTACGGGTATTGTGCAGCTCATCGCTGATCCCGCAACCCGTTCCATTACCATCTCCGATACAGGCCGCGGGATTCCTCCTGAAGTGGGCGAACATGTTTTCTCACCATTCTACAGCACCAAACGAGATGGGCAGGGAATCGGCCTCACGTTGGTAAGGGAAGTATTGCTGAACCATGGCTTCAGTTTCAACTTAAGCACCGTCCGGCCCGGTAACACCAGTTTCACCATCAGGGTTTAGTTTCTCCTGTTTTTCTTTGCGTCTTTGCGCCTTTGCGAGAAAATATATCTCGCCAAGGCGCAAAGACGCAAAGGGGAGCATGCTTTTGCCAGAGGCATTAGTGGGGTAGCTTTTCTCTGAAATAGCCATATGCCCAGGTTCCTGCAATAGCGCTCAGTACCACTACGGCCACCACAGTTGCTCCGGTGCCAATCTGCGCGAACAACGGTCCGGGACATGCGCCGGTAAGCGCCCAGCCTAATCCGAAGATGAGTCCGCCGATTACCTGTCCTTTGTTGAATTTCTTGGGCGTGAACGTAATGGGTTCCCCGTGGATGGTTTTAACCCTGAATTTTTTGATGAGAAATACTGAAAGTGCGCCTACAGCAATGGCGGTACCGATTACGCCATACATGTGAAAACTTTGCAGCCTGAACATTTCCTGGATACGGAACCAGGAGATGATTTCTGCTTTCACGAATACGATCCCGAACAGGACGCCAACGGCGGCGTATTTGAAGTTGTACCACCAGGGATGTTGTTGCACGGAATCGTTGGTGCACATCGTGTCCTGCGACCTTACTTCATAATCTGTAAGTGAGCCGGAAGCAGGTGTTGTATTTTTCTGAATAGTTTCCATAATTATAAACGCATGATGATGGGAAGAATGAAATTGGCCATAATGAAACCTCCGGCCATAAAGCAGCAGGTGGCGATGATGGAAGGCATCTGGAGATCGCTGATGCCCATGATGGCGTGACCACTGGTGCAACCACCCGCGTACCGGGTGCCAAAGCCGACCAGGAACCCGCCTGCAACCATCATGATGATGCCCCGGGTAGTAAAAAGTGCTTCCCAGGAAAGCAGGTCTTTCGGTACCATATTGCTGTAATCAGTAATACCATACCCGGCCAGTTCCTGTGTAAGCCTGGGATCTACCTGTATCGGGTTCGGGTCGGCGAGCAGTGTAGTGGCGATGATTGCGCCAATAAAAATACCGCCCACGAAGAACAGGTTCCACGCTTCTTTCTTCCAGTCGTACTTGAAAAATTTGATGTTGGCAGGAAAACAGGCCGCGCACGCATGACGCAGGTTGGCCGATATCCCGAAATGTTTGTTCCCCAGCAACAGCAGTGCCGGTACAATCAGTCCTATTAATCCTCCGGCCACGTACCAGGGCCAGGGTTGTTTGAATACTTCCAGCATAGAATACAATTGATTTTTTACAAATGTCGGCTTCCTGATCAACTTCCTTTGTGACCAAAATCACGAACGCAGTGAAGTGATCTCCCATCGACTACCACCCAACTAATTCACCCTACACCCGCCCTCCCCCAAACAGCACCTAGGCCTGAACAAACCTGTCACAACAAATACTCCTCCCAACAACACAGCCGCCCACCCACCTTCCTTCCAATAATAAAGCCCGGTGCCTATAAAAAATCCACCCACCGCAAACCGTATAATCCGGTTCCATAAAACCACCCGTTTTATGGCTTGTACTTCGCCCATGATTTTCAATTTAAAAATGATAATTCAAAATAATACTGTAATGCGACAAAGCCGTTTTGTTAATCAGGTATTTCTCCGCCACCCGTTCCTTCAACCTGCCCTTATGCACATACAACACCGCGATATCCATCCCGCTCAAACCACCCTGAAAACTATAATCCCCCCATAACTTCACGTGATTATACGCCGGAAGTCCATATTTATTCAACCTATAATCATTCACCTCCGGAAGGTAATAATGCCCATACCCCAACTCCGTTTTCAGGTGTTGCCTTGGCATATCTTTTCTCAGCAAAACCGAAACCGCATGCACATTACCATACCCCTCATTCCTTTCCCTGGATAGATACGTAAACAATGGTTCCGTACCCCATTCACGTGGAAAAGTAAACCTTCCCGAGCCGGTGATTCGTGTATAATTAAGTGTGAATTGTATATGCTCCCGCTCCCAACCTGTTCTTGCGCCGAAAATATTTACCTTATTCGACGGATCGAAGTAAGTGAAATTCCTGTCAGGATTGCCGCCATCACCAACCGCGTCCTGCCGGATATATTGTAATGCCGCCAGCCAGCGCCCTTTATGCATCGGAATAACTTTCTCCACCTGAATAAATGTGGTGTGAAAAATATGTTCCGCTACATATTCCCAGGCTTGCAGATGGGTTTCGGTATCAGGCTGGAAATGAAATCCCGCCAGTAATACACCTTTCGAATGAAGTTGATTTTTGTATTGGCCTGGTGTGCCGTTCCGGTTAATGCCTTGTGGATATATGCCAATCGAGTGGGCAGCGGGATACCATTCGGTTGTACTGCGCGGAGAAATATTATACAGCAACCCTGTTTCGATTTTTGTGTGCGAAGAAGGATATAGTTGTGCGAAAATTCCTTCCACTTCAGTCGGACGCATCCTGCTGTCCTGTGGATTGATGAACGGGGTTTTGATGATTTGTTTTCCGAAAGTGATCGTGTTCTTTTTGAACTGATAGGAGAGGTGAAGTTCTTCGAGCCGGTCGATGTTCTTTTTATTGTAAGGGTCTTCAATATCGAATAAACCGATCTCGTACCTGTTGTGTGCATTCGTTGCGGGATCAGCTTTGCCGAGATCGGAGGAGAAAATATTATAGATGAAGAACCCGCTTACCCCGATCCTGAATCCTTTGAAAGCGGCTGTTTCATATTTAATACCGCCGCCTATCGCATTGGCATGGTAATCGGAAAGCCCGTGCCTGTTGTCGGTAGCCATGAAGAACTGCCTGAAATGCCCGTGAATGCTTCCTTTCCTGAAGGCATGGAGCAGTCCGGTGGTGTCCGTGGTATGTTCCTGCGACCGGCTTGTGTGAAAAATGAATATTGTTGCTATTAAAAGGATTTGCTTCATAACCTGCTACACGTTGAATAAGATTAGTGCCCTGCAACTGTATTGGCGAAGAAGAGTTCTTTCACAATAATGTAAACGCCCATTACCAATACGAACCAGCCGAAACCTTTTTTGAGTTTGGCGGCTTCTATTTTTTTACTCAGCCTGTTGCCAAGGAATATTCCCAATACCGCGAGCGCGGTAACTGTAGCGAGCAACGACCAGTTCATGGCTTCTTTACCGAGATCACCGGTAAAACCGATCAGAGATTTTGCTGCGATGATAAGCAGGGAAGTGCCTACGGCCTGTTTCATAGGCAACTTGCTGAGTAACACCAATGCGGGAATAATCAGAAAACCGCCTCCGGCACCTACCAAACCGGTGAGCGTGCCCACCACGGCGCCTTCCAGCAGGATCAGCGGATAATTGAATTGCTGAGGTTGTATTTCAACCGTTGTATCCTTCTTTTTATTACGGATCATGGAAACGGAGGAGAACACCATCAATACTGCGAACAGCAGCATCATCATCAGTGATTTGGTGACGACCAGTGAGCCGATGGAGAACAGTCCAGCCGGAATGGAAGGAACGATGAAAGCGCGCGTGGCATATACCGCAGCAATGGATGGTATTCCGAAGATGAGCGCCGTTTTCAGGTTAACCTCTCCCAGTTTATACTTCGGAAAACTGCCCACCAGACTGGTAGCACCCACAATAAACAATGAGTAAGCAGTTGCCACAACAGGCTCTACATTAAAAAGATAAACCAGCACCGGAACAGTAAGAATTGAACCTCCGCCGCCTATCAACCCCAGCGAAATGCCTATTACCAAAGAAGCGAAATAACCTGCGATTTCCATACGATGAATTTTCGCACAAATCTCCGCTTCGCCAACTGCACATTTCGTGACCCCAATCACGAACGCAGTGAAGTGATCTCCCATCGACTACCTCCCAACCAACCCCTCCCCAACAAACCAGCTCCCCCCACCAATTAACCACTCCCCCAAACCAGCCCCCACGCATAAAAACCAACCCCCTCACCCCAAAAAATCAATCACTCTTCCCCAAAAAAATCCTCGCAACTTCACCCCAGCGCCTTCCCCAAATCCACCATCTCCACATAACTCTTATGCAACCGCACCAACCCTTTATCACCAAGCTTTTTCATCAACCTCGAAATCACCTCCCTCGAAGAATTTAACTCCTGCGCTATCTCCGTAAACGAAAGATGAATCTGGTTCGAATCCATAGTCTCCTGGTATTTCCTCAGATAAAACACCAGTCTTTCATCCATATTCCGGAACGCGATATGGTCCACGGTAGAAAGTAATTCCTCGAACCGCGCCCTGTATGTCTCTAATACGAAATAGTACCACGACTTATATTTCGCCATCCATGCGTCCATATTGTCCAGCGGTATCCGTATCACTTCCGTGGGTAACACGGTTTTCGCCATGATCTGGCTCGTTTCCTGTTTCGCCGCGCAAATCATCGACAAAGCACAGGCCTGGCCCGGCTCCAGGTAATACATGAAGTATTCGTTTCCCTCCTCATCCTGCCGGAATACCTTCACCAGTCCGCTGATGATAAGCATCGTAGACCGGATGTTCTGTCCCGTCCGCAGCAACCATTCCCCTGCTTCAAACGACTTCAGTTCCGCCTTCTCCTCCAGTTCTTCCACCAACGCCGCCTCAAACCCCGGGAATTGCGCCTTAATGCTATTGCCATGCTGTGCCATAAACTGTTTTTATCATTTTAATCAATCTTGCGCGGAAAGAAAATGATTTCAAACAACCCGAAACGTGATGAAAATCACGCCCGCACTTTCTCCTTCCCACTAACTTTCCTCTTGCAAAAAATAAAGCTATGAAAAATAATATGGGTTCCCTCGACCGCTCCATTCGTGTACTGGCCGCAATCGCCATCGCCATCCTCTATTTCTCCGGCACCATCACCGGCACCTTGGGTATAGTATTACTGGTTATAGCAGGTGTTTTTCTCCTCACTTCTCTTATAGGATTCTGCCCGCTCTACACCGTATTTGGTATGAATACCTGCTCCCGGAAAAGCCAATAGGGATAAAAATTTTGGATGTTGAATG
Organism: uncultured Flavihumibacter sp.; assembly: GCA_946482545.1. The sequence continues at coordinate 6,624 of CAMLRX010000040.1, forward strand.
TTGAATTTTAGATTTCCCATCAACCCAGGAAGTTCGCCAATAATCTATGCGTTGCGCCTGCGAGGCAGCGAGGAACGATGCAGGAAGCAGTGCGCCGTTGCGAGAAAGAAAAATACACATCTCCAAACTGAAACCGCCCCAAACACAAACAACGCGTTGCGCCTTTGCGCCGTTGCGAGCAATTATCTCACCAACACCTTGCGTCCTTGCTCCTTCGCGCTGCGCAGCGCGAAGCGCAAAGCAGTTGCGTGAAAAAAAACACCAGGTTCAGCGTGAAAAACTCATCTCCTCCGCACCATCTTCTCCACTTCCACCGCCACCATCACCAACCCCGAAACCCCCAAAGTAAACAACAACTCATTCAATGTTAGCGGCTCCGTATGAAAAAATGCATTCAGAAACGGAATATAAATCACCCCCAATTGCAACAACAGCGTTCCCACCACTGAAAGCAGCAACGGAATATTCCCCCTCAATCCCAACTTGAACACCGAACGCGTCTCACTACGAATAGACATCACATGCCACAACTGACAAAAACACAACACGCTGAACGCGATCGTTTGCCAATGCAGCCCGTGCTCCAGCGCATACCACTGCGCCCCGATGGTAATGAGTCCGATGAAAATGCCTACCCACAACACATGCACACCCAGCCCCTGCGCGAAAATGTTCTCGTCCGGATCCCGTGGCGGACGCTGCATAATATGCTTTTCGGGCGCTTCGGCGGCCAGCGCGATGGCCGGCAATCCATCGGTTACGAGGTTCACCCATAAAATGTGCACAGGCAATAACGGTATCGGCAGACCAAGCAAAGGGGCCAGGAAAATACTCCATATTTCAGCGGTGTTCCCGGTAAGGATGTACTTTATGAATTTGCGGATGTTATCGTATATGCGCCGTCCTTCTCTCACTGCTTTTACGATCGTGGCGAAGTTGTCGTTCAGCAGAATCATGTGTGCCGCTTCTTTGGTAACATCGGTTCCCGTGATGCCCATGGCCACGCCGATATTTGCCTGCTTCAGCGCTGGTGCGTCGTTTACGCCATCGCCGGTCATGGAAACAAACTGGTTGTTCTCCTGCAACGCGGTCACGATATTAAATTTCTGTTCGGGCGAAACCCTGGCGTACACCTTGATCTGCTCCACTTCTTCCTTTATTTTTTCCGGTGGAAATTTTTCCAGTTCCGCTCCGGTAATGATCTTATCGGATTCGTGTGCAACGATGCCCAGTTGCCGGGCGATCGCGGCGGCGGTAAGCGGGTGGTCGCCTGTAATCATCACGGGTACAATGCCGGCCTGTTTGCACTCCCGGATGGCCTGCTTCGCTTCTTCGCGTGGTGGATCCATTAATCCCGCGATTCCCATGAAGTTCAGGTCCTTTTCTATGTTTTCAGGTGTAATGATATTGGGAAGTTCCTTCAGTTCTTTCGTGGCATAGGCGATCACGCGCATCCCTTCGCTTGCGAATGCTTCTTCCTGTGCCTTGATCTCCTGGTGCGCCTTACCCGGAGAGATGGACGACAGGTATTCCGACGCACCTTTTGTGATCACGAGATAGCCATCCGGTATTTTATGAATGGTAGTCATCGCCTTCCGGTTGGAATCGAATGGGATTTCTTTCACCCTCTCCAGTTGATCCTGTTCTCCCGCATGGGCCACCAGCGCCAACTCTGTGGCTTCTCCGGAAGGTTTCCCGTCTTTCTCTATCACATCGTGGTTTAGGCTCATGGCCTGCAGGAGCAATGCTTCGGAGCTTTCCGGTGTGTACCATACCTTTTCCACCTTCATCTCGTTTCGGGTGAGCGTTCCCGTTTTATCGGTACAGATATAGGTAACGGAACCTAACGTTTCCACGGCATACAGCTTGCGGATCAGCGCTTCCTGTTTGGCGAGACGCCTGGCGCCAAGGGCAAGCGATACGGTGATGACGGCGGGAAGCGCTTCAGGAATGGCGGCTACGGCCAGTGAAATAGCGGTAAGCAACATCCTGTTGAAAGGTTCGCCGCGCAGGTAGCCTACAAAGAACAGAGCGGCGCATAAGCCGATGACGATGAAGGTGAGTTTTTTGCTGAAACTGTTCAGTCGCCGCTGTAGTGGCGTTTCACTCTGCGCACTGTCGAGCATACCGGCAATCTTTCCCAGTTCAGTTTGCATGCCGGTGGCCACCACTATCCCTTTGCCTCGGCCATTGGTGAGCATGGTGCCTTTAAAAGCCATGTTGGTGCGGTCGCCAAGTGGAATCTCCGTTTCCGCAAGTGGCTCAGTTTGCTTGTCAACAGTATTTGATTCTCCTGTAAGACTGGCCTCATTGATTTTAAGGCTTTCAGCCTCCAGGAATCGCAGATCGGCGGGAATCATATTGCCTGCTTCCAGTAATACAATATCGCCTGGTACAAGTTCTGAAGACGGGATTTCCGTTGTACTGCTGTTTCGTATTACTTTCGAACTTGGCGCTGCCATTTGCTGCAGGGCCTCCATTGCTTTTCCTGCACGGTACTCCTGGATAAAACCAATCACCGCATTCAGGACCACAATGAATACGATTACAATCGTGTCCGCCGCTTCTCCAATAAAAAAGGAGATCACTGCTGCCGCGAGCAGCACCACGATCATCACATCAGCGAATTGGTGGAGGAAAAGCTTCAGCGGAGAAGTTTTCGTTTTCGATTGCAGTTCGTTCTTCCCGTGCCCCTGCAGTTTTTTTTCCGCCAGTTCTGTGCTGAGTCCCTGTAAATTGCTTTCCGTTTGTTTCAGTATTTCCTCCACAGGTAAAGTATGCCAGTTCATGTTGATTTTTTTAGCAGTGATGAAGGAGGGTATGGAATAGAAGGCCTTTTAAGGTAAACATTTTTACCCGTTACATGCGTGCGTAAAAATTGTGCCAGCGGGAAAGGAGGGCTGAAAACCAGGTAAAAAGAAGCCCCGGTGGGAACACCAGGGCGTCAACCAAAACCAACTGCGTTTGAGAGTGGCAGTTGTAACTGTAATGAAGAGACAAATGTAGTAGATCGTTCGGATGCTGATTACCGATATCGGGAAAATGATGTTCGATATTGGGAAATACCGTACTAGTACGCGGTTTTATTCGTAGATGTACGTGCCTCTTCCTGCATCCGATTATGGATTGCTAAGTGAAACACTTAACGGTGGGTTAACCGGTGGTTAACCGGCCTTTATTTCTTTTCCCGGTTGCGGAAGCGGTGCATCTTTGTTCTGCAATCGTCCAATAGCAGTAAATGTCCAAAAGTCCAAACCTAAAAAACCGAAAATCCAGATCCTGAAAAACCAAATCCGAATCCTGAAAAACCGAGTCCTTAAATCCAGACCGTGAAAACCAAACCCCTTATCCGTACCCATCCTGTATCCTGTGAAACCCCTGACCGTTCAAACCTGCCGATCCTATAGCAGTGGCGCAAGTCGCCACTGCTGCGGCAAACTCCGAAACCCTGAAATTTTTCTATAGTTAAGTGTTGGTTGTAGCGCCCCGTTCGAAAGAGCGGGGTCTTTTATTTTACCACAAAGTGGTATTGCATCAGTGTGCGAATGAAATTAGTTTTGTGGCGCATCAACCAGTTCGTTTTTTGTAAGATAAAGAAGCAAGTTTTCTCTTCGGCCCCGTTGTTTTCAGCGGGGCATTTTAATTCTTCAAAATCTTGAATTCGACCCTCCTGTTCAGCTGCCGGTTTTCATCCGTGTCATTTGGTACCACGGGCAGCGTTTCGCCGTATCCTTTTGACGTAATCCGCGTTGCGGCAACGCCTTTGCTCAGGATGTATTCCCTTACCGAACGGGCCCTGTTGTCACTCAGGGTGAAGTTGTAGTCGTCGGAGCCACGGCTATCTGTATGCGCACTCATTTCAATTTCAATAGCGGGATTTTCCTTCAGGAGTTTCACAACTCTGTCCAGTTCCACGAAAGATTCAGGACGCAGGTTGTATTTGTCGAAATCGAAGAACACATTGTTCAGCCTTACCACCTGGCCTATTTCAATGGGCACGAGGTACAGGTCCTTATGAATTTCTTTATACCCTGCTTTCACGAGTGAATCAAGGTTGAGGTTTTCTGAAACAGCGAAGAAATGATCGGCGGTGGCGCGGATGCTGTAGTTTTTGTTGTACGGCAGTACGATTTTGAAGGATCCGTCGTTGGGCGCGGAAATGCCGTTGCCGGCCTGTTCTCCGTCGGGAAGTGTTTCATATACGAGTGAAGCGCTCAGTGGTTCTTTGGTTTTCTGGTTGTACACATTGCCGCTTACCAGTACCACGGGTGCTGGCTTCTCTTTTTCCAATAATTTGACCCGTACTATATCGCTTTCGCCATGGGTGTTTTGTTTGGTGGTGAGGTAGGCGTATTCACCGCCCGCATCCATGGTGAAAAAAGCGTCCCAGTCTGGGGTATTGATCGGGCTGCCCAGGTTAACGGGATCGCTCCATTTCTGCCAGGATTTATCGAGGCGTTTGGTCATCCAGATATCATTGTCGCCCAGGCCACCCGGGCGGTTGCTGCTGAAGTAAAGTGTTGTTCCGTCTGGGGCGAGGTAAGGAGTCATTTCATCATGTTCCGGCAGGTTGATTTTTTTGCCCAGCGATTTTGGTTCGCTCCAGGAGCCGTTGGCTTGCAGGAAACAAACATACAGGTCGTTGTTGGAACCATTTTCTTCCGGGGTCATGTAGAACAGTAAAGTTTGCCCGTCGGAGGCCATGCTGGCCCCGGACTGGTTGCCACGGTCGTATTTCTGGTAGTTTTTGATGGCGAGCATATTCGGTGGACTCCATTTCCCAGAAACCGTTCTGTAACTCATGCTGACGCCTTTTCCCCGGAAACCGCCATCCACGAAGGCGCCACGGATGAGTATGCGGTTGTTGTCAGGCGATATCCAGTACACTGCGTTGTAGAATGTAGTGTTGATGGGATCTTTCAGGTGCCGCGCTTCCTGCCAGGTGCCATTGCTGTCGCGGATGGCGTACCAGATGTCCTGTGAATTGGGAATGGAGCGGTATTTGGTATTGGCGGGATGGTTCTCGCAGATGAAAAAGAGAAGGTTGCCGTCAGCAGAAATAGTGGGCCGGAGTTCCGGGAGATCCGAATTGATGTTGATACCGAGGTTTTCCACTTTCACAATGGTGGAAGCGGTAATGATGTTTTCTTTCTGCTGCACCAGCGCTGTGGTGTCCTTTGATGGCTGCGCATTGGCGCATATAGTAATAACAAGTGCGAGGAAAAGGGGTATAGTTCTTTTCATGTAGTTGGATATTGGAATCTGCCGAAAAGTACTACATATATCCCTTAAAAGAAAGCGTACACACCCGCTTTTTACCTGGAACGCAGCCGTAAAAACACGGTTGACCCCGGAGTTTTATCCCCTTTTTCATCCCGGATCAGGATCGTTTCTCCATTCACTTCGGCTTCCAGTTCATAATGTGAACCGAAATACCAGGTTTTCCGGATGATTGCGGGAACGCCTTTCTGGTCGTTCATCTTAACATCCTCGGGCCGAACAATGCGCCGTTTCTTCCTGGGAGAGAACAGTGCAGCAGTAGCTTCCGACAGCAGGGAATACCTTCCGAATAACCCGGCAACATATTCGTTTACGGGGTGGTCGTAAATTTCTTTTGGCGTGCCTTGTTGCACCAATGCGCCGTGTTGCAGCACCAGTACATGATCGGCCCAGGAAAGGGAGTCCATAGGATCGTGTGATACCATCGTGCAGGTAATGCGCAGCGCTTCGCTGATGTCGTGCAGTACGGCTTTGATCATTTTCTTGTGCGACATGTCCGCGTTCGAGAAAGGCTCGTCCAGCAGCAATAATTTGGGGGCTGTTAACAGCAGCCGTGCAATGGCGATCCGTTGTTTTTCGCCGCCCGAAAGCTGGTTCGTTCTTCTTTTCAATAAATGGGAAATCCTGCAGATGGTGCAAATCCGCTCCAGGTCCTGTTCTTCCAGTTGATTGGCATATTCGAGTACCTGTTCCACCCGCAGGTTATTGGGCAGTTCAAAATGCTGCGAAAGGAATTTAATCCCGGGGTGGCCGGGTATCAACTGGTCCTGTGGACCAATGATTTTTTTCCCTTCAAAAAATACGGTGCCGGTATCGTGTTCAATCAGTCCGCCAATGATTTTGAGCAGGGTTGTTTTGCCTGAACCCGTTTCTCCCGCAATGGCCAGTCTGGAAAAAGCCGGTTGCGAGAAGCTGATGTCTTTCAATTCAAATCCGCGTTCATCTTTCAGGCCAATATGCTGTACGTTCAAAAAATCCATGCTCAAAAATAGGCCAAATCTGCTCAATACTTTGCGATGGGATCGGGTGTGCCATCCGGATCGTTGGTGGCGGTACCCGAACGGCTTACGCTTCCGCGCAGCGTGAGAATACCCGCCACGTGCGGCGCTGCCATTGAAGTGCCGCTGAGTCGTGCGTAGCGGCCATTCGTGTAGGTGGAAATGATATTAACCCCTGGTGCAGCGAAATCGACCACATCGTTTCCGAAATTGGAGAAAGAAGCGAACCTGCCTAAACTGTCTACTGCGGTAACAGTATACACATTGGCATGGTTAACCCTTGCGGGGGAAGACTTATTCGCGGCCACGCCATCATTTCCCGCTGCTACCGCAAAAAGGAACCCGCGGTTGGCAAGTGTGAGCACGGCGTTGTCGAGCGCATTTGAAATGGTATCACTGCCCAGGCTCATATTGATCACATCGCCTGCTGTGCCGTTCTGTGCGATATAATTCAACGCGCGGATCAGGTTGCCGGTATTGCCTTCGCCTTCATCGTCCAGTGCTTTCAGCGCTACGAGTGTTGCGCCGGAGGCCACGCCCAGTACGCCAGTTGTATTGTTCAACGCACCAATAATACCCGCCACATGCGTGCCATGACCATTGCCATCATCCGCGGAGGATTCACCGCTTACAAAACTGGCGCTCAGGGTCTGGCTCACCAGCAGATCGGGATGGTCAAGGTCTATACCGGTATCAATCACCCAAACTCTTTTCCCCGCGCCATCTCCCACGCCTACGCGCCGTACGCCCCATTGTGCCGTGGAATGCGCTACCAGGGAAAAACAACCTGTTGCCAGGGAAAAGATCCTGTCCCTTTCCACCAGTTGTACCTCTGCATCTTTCCTGAGCGCATCGGCCTGTACTGTGGTGAGTTTCGCCAGAAAACCCGGTTGGGCGCCGGTAAACAACGCGCCAAGTCTTTCCTGTTCTATGGCGCACCTTTCCAGTACCGAACCCGAACGTTTGGAAAGCGCGTTAACGGCATCCGTTTTCAACTGAGGGTCGCCTTCATTCAATACCACGATGTAAGCTTCCCCCGGAATACTGCTGAAAGTAACGGGTTCGCATTCTTCTATAGCCACTTCCTGTGTGGTGGTTTCAGATTTCTTACACTGACTGAATGCCAAAGCAACGCAGATGGCGGTTCCTCCAACGATCCATTTCATTTTCACATGATTTTCTGTACTAGAAATTGTATGTATATCTAACCTCAATGTACAGGGAATGTTGTGCCGAAGTTGCCCTGAAAATGCATATTAACGTTTTCTTGGTGGTGAAACAGGATATGTTTGGGGTAGGTGCCCACCACATATATATGGGAGCCTGTTTCCAGTATTCCACATCTTCATGCGATTGTTTACCGTCGCTTGCCGCAGCAACTTTGTACCCGTAAAGCAAACGCCATGAAAAAGAATTTTTCTCTGCTCCTTATCCTGCTTCCTGCCTTCGGTTTTTCGCAGGGCATACTCGGTAAAGTAAAACAACGCGCACAACAAACCGTGGAAAACAGGGTGCTGAATAAAGCGGAAACTGAAGTGAACAAGGGACTGGATAAGGCGGAGGGAAAAAAGACGGAAACAAAAACCGTTACAGATAATACAACTGAAAATTCCGATACAGAGGAGACGCCGGCACAGAAAAAAGATACAAAACTGAAGCAGTACTCACGCTACGATTTCGTGCCGGGTGAATCTGTTTTTTATTTCGCGGATTTTAACGGGCAACCCATTGGCGAACTGCCCGTAGGCTGGAACAGCAATGGTTCCGCCGTATTGGTGACGCTGGAAGGGATTGAAGGGAACTGGCTGCGCCTGCCACAACGTACAGTAACACTGACTGATAATAAGAAAGAAATGGGGGAAGATTTTACCCTCGAATTTGATGTGGTGATGCAGTATGAATTTAACGGATGGCTGCCGCCGCACCTGCAGTTCGGACTGTTCGCCAGCGGTGAAAAAGATGCGGGGTCGAATGATTACCTGAATGAACCCTACGGGCTTAAAACTTTGTTTGTGACCATCAATCCCGCGAAAGATGGGAGAACAACTGTAAGCATGCAGAGTTACAACAAACGGAACAGGTATTTTAACGGTCCCGCCAAGGCGCATGGCGCTATTGAACAGTTTTACGGAAAACCGCTCCACGTGGCCATGCAGGCGCAAAAAGAAAGAATGCGCGTTTGGGTGAACGGCGATAAGGTGTTCGATATTCCCAAAGCGATTCCGGTAGAAAATATTTTCAACCAACTCTTCTTCCAACTGGAAAGCAGCGCCTACGCCGATGAGCAGGTAAACGTGTACGTTGGGAATTTCAAAATGGCAAGGGGGCTGCCGGATACGCGGCACAAACTGGCGGAAGAAGGGAAATTCAGCACAACCGGGATTTTATTTGAAAGCAACAAGGCGGCCATCAAACCTGAATCTTCGGGTGTGTTAGCGGAAATTGCAGGCGTATTGAACAAGTATCCTGAGCTCAAAGTGAAGATTATAGGGCATACCGATTCCGATGGAAGCGATGAAGCCAACCTGAAACTCAGTGAACGCAGGGCAGAAGCGGTAAAAGCAGCGCTGGTACAGGAGTACAAAGTGTCAGAAGAACGTTTGCAGACCGCAGGAAAAGGAGAGAAGGAGCCGGTTGAAAAGAATGATACGCAAGCAGGAAAAGCGCAGAACAGGAGAGTGGAATTTTTAAAATTGTAATAAGGGCAAGGTTAACAGTTTCTTTTGTTAGGGGTTTAGCTTAGTGGAGCAACTTGTTCGAAGGAACGGTTGCTTCGCTTTTTTATGCGTGTAAGTGGAGATAGGTGAAAAAACGGTAGCAAGAATTAAAAGGTGTCTTGTAGTTTTGTGTGGAAGATGAAAGTGAAGGAGGTGAATCAGAAGATGGCGTGAATTGTTTTTTTGTCTTTGCCCAGCGTAAAATGATCTCCCGCTTTTTTAGTATAGAGTTGTATTGCCAACGGTGCATTGGGTGAAACAAACAGTACGGTTCTTCCGGAGAATTGCTGTTTGCCAAGACCTGCACCTATAAAAACTGAGGTGTCCCCACAGTCGATGACAGCGCCTTTGGCTGGTGTGTTGTAAAGAACGGATGTATCCGTTTCCTGGAGATAGGCCCACTCCAGTAGATGGGCGGCGAGTTGCCGTGCGTGCATGTCTTTGTCAAGGTGACTCATGGCGCGGGATGTCTCGTATTTATCGCCTGCTGAACTTTTTTCTTCCTGGTTGGCGGCCTGCTGTGCGGCGTTCATGTGGTGGCGCGCGGTATCGATCCGCAACTGAAGGTGCTCTTTGCAGAAGGAGAGGAGGGCATTTTTATAAGCGATTTTCTCCGCGTTTGTGGAAGGTTGGTGGCTCATTGCAGCGATTCAAGTTTTCTGCGGTAATCGTATTGAAGGTCCTCATGTACTGTGGCCAGCAAGGTGTTGATCTTTTTGAGTTGCTGGTTACGCATATTGTTGAGGATAGCGTGTTTTTTGAATGGGATATGATACTCGGTGAGCAGTGCGCAGAAATGCAGGGAAAGTTCAAGCGCCGCTTCCTTTGATGCCATATATTTTACACGCTTATTCAGTTGGTTGAGTATTTTCCGGAGCCGCTTCTTGGTGAAATAGATTTGTGTGAGCGGGATATCGGAAAAGCCCTCTTCCATTTCCTGTTTTGCAAGCTGAATATAAGCGTCTGTGTCGTGCGCTTCAAAAAGAAGGTAATGGAGCAGTTCTTTGTTTTCTTTTTTGAAGCGGGCCAGGCGCAGACAAAGTTCTTTCACCTCCTCGTGCGGAAGGTTGCCGAGTTCCTGCTTGATCTCCTGAATGGTGGATGTGCTCATGCCGTAAATATCATTAATCAATGTGCGGCGGCAAAATACGGAGAAACTGAGAGATGGGGTAAAAAACGAAAAGCCGGATCACTCCGGCCTTCCGTTGTTCACAGGGAACAATCGACGGTTGAGAAAAAAATTTAAACGCGCGCTATTCGGTCAATCGTCCGTTCTCTATGAACCGGATCTTTGTTTGCTGTGTGGTATCCGTTGCGCCGGGCAATCCCAGGAGCAATACGGTGTAAGCCTTGCTTTGCTCCACGGTAATCGTCCTGTTGAGGTTGATGTCGCTTTCATTGTTCACGGAAATGGCAACACTTCCTGGCGTTACTTCCATGAATTCAGATACCATTCCGAAACGGGCTGCGCCATCAGCGATATTACTGCCTCCCGCTACCATACTAACTTGTGGTTGCGACGAGTCAGGAATCGCGTTGATGTAACGGATATAAGCTTTTCCGGAAGTGGAAGAAAGGCTGTCGAAGTTGTCGCGGACGATAATGTTCCGGTAATTATCGTTTGCCCCAACTACGAAGAGGGAATAGAACTTTCCGTCTTCAAACAGGTTGCTGCTTGTTGCCAATGTGGTATTCTGGGAGAAATCGTAAGACTGTGCCTCCCGGTTCCCGGTATATACACTGAGGTAACCACCGGTAAAGTTTGTGTAGGCCAATGGGGCCTGTGTTAAACTATTGCCTGATAAGGTAATGCCGGCGTTCGCCACATCAGGAGCCAGGTTAAAAGCCATCAGCCCGGATACCGGAACGGTAGTGCCCTCACTATTCTTCTGGCACGAAGCGAAGAAAATACCGGAAAGCACTACACCACAAGCCAATAGCAGGTTTTTTCGAAGAAGATTCGCTTTTTTCATACTATGCACAAGTTTTTAAGAATTGAAAAATAAAAGGGTGGGGAGTTATTCAAGTGAAAAAATGGTGCCAGTTAAGAGGCGTTGAAAGCAATTAACTTTTCTTTTCGATCCTGTTAAAGTTGGTATAAAAACTGACTGATCGTAAATAAAATGAGTGTAGGAGCGTTGTGGGATTTCATATTCCACACCCAATAAAACAGGTGTATCGAAAAGTACGATACACCTGGTGAAGATGGAGAAAAGTGATAGGTTAAAAACTGATGCCTGCTTTCAGTACAATACGATTGTACACATACTTCATTTGTTGTGTGGTATGCGATACGCCTGATGGTGGGGCGCTGGATATCCACCAGGAGAAATTGGGAACATACTCAGTGGCTCTGGTGATTTTCTGACTGTAGCCTGCCTGGAACAATACAGCTTTTTTACCCCCAAGGTTCCATCTGTATCCAACACCCGCTTCTGCCATCCAGGCTCCGTGCAGGTCGTACTGTTTTTGATCTGTCCATAATTTGTTATTCCATTCTTCAGTTTTGACGGGAATGGAAGGGCCGCCTTGTGCGTAGAGTAGCGGACTCTCTTTTCCGTTGGTAAACCTGTACTCAACATGGGGAAGGATGGGGACGTGCAACATGATGTACTCATCCACGCCAGTGGAGATGCCCATGAATATGTTCCGGCGTTGAACGCCGTGCGTTGTTTGAAGCACATATCCGCTCGATGTTTGACCGATCGCGTAGCCCGGTGTTAAAGCGCCTTCGTATACCCATTTTTTAGGCTGTTTTCCCTGGGAAAAACCGCCTGTTGCAAGGAGTAGAAGTATTGGAAAAATAATTTTTCTCATACAAATGAATTGAGGTGCTTAGAATTTTATGCCGATCCTGCTGAGTCGTTTAACCTGATTGATGTCGGAAATATCGTATTGGTAAAGCCCGTCTTCAGCCGATACTATAGCTACGTTGTTATAGCAGATCACATCAAATGTCTTGGGCATGGGAATAGTAGACTTGATGGTGACATTCGATGAGTTGGCAGCATCCAGTATCCGGAGTCCTTCACTGCCGTCGCATACAAAAAGATAATTGCCGGCTTTGCTCAGTCCGTGTGGGTTGGTAAGTGGATAGGATTTTACCAGTTTAGGAGAAAATATGTTCTCCACGTTCACCACATCCAACTGGTTTACATAGCCCATGCATTGGGTGCCGTTTCGTAGTGTAACGTAGGCGTATTTGTCATCGGCAATAACGGGGTCGCATACACGGGCATGTTGGAAGGTGCTGGCCTTAACCGGGTTGGCGGGGTTTTCAACGGAATAGATGTGCATGCCGCTCTGGGCGCCGATGAAGAGTTTGTCTTTGAAAGGGTAGATCGTTTCTATTCCCCAGCCCAGGGATGTTTTCGTTTTCCAGACCGGGTTCATCGGTTGCGAAATGTTCAATACTTCCAGCGTTGAATTGGAAACGGTATAAAGATGTTCCCGCTGGATCGCGAAACGCGCCATGCTGCCTCCTACGCCCTGTTGCGGCGCGGTTTTAACCCCGGCACTATTGGCGGCCATGCCTGAAGCTGCAGAAAAATTGAAGGCGGCGTCGAAAAATACGACATCATTTCTTCGGGAACCGTTTTCTATTTTCTCGGTAACGGTAGTGTCTTTTGTGATCCATTCGGTGATTACTTTGCCTGAGTCCTGGTAGTAACCGAGTACATACACGCGTTCAGGAAATAGATTAGGAACGGTTTTTACGTACTGAACAGCATTTGGTTGTGTGATATCAAGCACGATCAGGTCGGTATAACAATCGGCATAGAGGGTATTTCCGTAGGCCGCCATATCACCGCAGCCGGGAATATGGATGAAGGACTCCACGATGGGCGCGGCTGGGTTCAGGTTGTTGATCACGTGAATGCCTTTGCCTAATTCGTTGAGGAAGATGTAATGTCCCAGCAGGTACATCTTTCCTGCGGCGGAAATTGTTTCAGGGGCGGCATTGCCGATCTGGGCCACCACTTCGGCTTTGGTTTGGAACACCGGGCGCGTCACCTGGTAGGTATAGGTTTTGTAGGTGGTGTCTTTCAGGCAACCGCTGAAAATGGTAAGGAGGGCAAGGCTAAGGAAGGACAATTGAAGGAGTTTTTTCATGACTATACTTTTTTAAAAATGGGCGCTATTTTTTGAAAGTGACGGGAATGGCCGCTGAAAACTGCCACTGCCGCCAGTAATTGGAAGTGTTGCTGATGGGGGAATAGGCACGGGTGATGTCGTATACACTTTGCAGTGAAAACTGGTATTCTTTCCCGGTATGGTAAGTTACTCCTCCTGAAAGAGAAGCGCTGATTGCTTTTCTGGCTGTAGAGAGCGGAAGGTAGGTGCCACTTGAATGATCGGGCACAAGGAACTCAGCCCTTACATTGTATCCGGTTTGTAAGCCTGCTTTAAGTGAAATGCGATGTTGAAGAACAGGTAATTTGTATGCTATCGCTGAAGCGATGGTTATACGGGAAAAATAGCCTGTGTGTTCCATTGAGTTTCCTGCCCTGTAGAAATGACTGAGCGATTTATTTTCTAAACCGGCGAACTGAGTATTGAAACTTGTATCTTTTCTGGTGCCGGTGAATTGCGTGAAACGAAGGTGTTGAAAGCCTATTCCTGCGGAGAGTACCCATTGGTCCGACAGTGGTTGTACACGATGTATAAACATGGAGTAGCTGGCGCCGACCCTTGGTCGATACAGGATGCCTGGTACCTGTGAGCCAACACTGCCATTACCTGGTGTGGGGTAGTTGTAAGAATTGCCGTCCTGGTAGGAGGAGGGGCGCAGCAGAGGAAACCCAAGTCCGCTTTCAATGTTGGAAAGTCCGGCGGCAACCTCGATTTGCCAGAATCCCTTATGCCGGAGGGCGCGTTGTCCGTTTACGACAATACTGGTATTATTGAGGGGAATTCTAAATAAACCCGCTTGTTTCTCAGGAAGAAGATCGAAGGCGGGAATAACTCCTTCAACTGGCTGAACGTTTTCCGGAAGGTGCGAAGTAGTGTTTTGTGGTGTTGATATTGTTAGGGATGAATCCTGAAATTCAGCAATAGCATACTTCGTGTTTTCTTTTTCCACCAAAGCGTTGGATGGTGCTGAGCCAGATAAATAATCCGTTCCTTTTTTTAAGTTGAAGGAAGTATTGCGTTCATGTATGATGGTAACCGGAGGCTTGTCTGAACTGCTTGCTTCAATAGCGTTACCCCCATGGCCCTCTTTCCCGGTATCATTGCTGCGTAAGGTTGAAAGAGAAGGCTTTCCCTGCTGTGTATGCAATGAAGAAGCGTTTTGTTTTTCAGTAAAAGGAATTCCCGTGAATAGCAACATGGGAATCAATGTTGCTGCCAGCCCAACCGGGAACCACCACCAGGCGATGCGGCGTTTCTTTTTTTGGTCCAGTTCAGCGGAAATCCTGTTCCACACATCTTCACGGGGTGTGATCCGGTATCCTGCGCCCTGCTGTTGCGCCCGTTTTTCAAAATTGTCCGGCATGGTATTAAAATTTATTGCCTGCAATGTTTTTTTCTGCCGCCAGTCGCTCTGCGTTGATCCACTTAATGAGTTGCGCCCTGGCCCTGCTGTAATGGCTGCGGCAGGTGTTTTCGTTGATGCCCAGCATTTGTGAAACTTCTATATGATTGTATCCTTCCATAGCCACGAGGTTAAAAACGGTTTGGTAACCAGTGGGCAGTTTCCGGATCAGTTCTATTAATGCTTCGGTATCCAGTTTAGCGCTGGCCGTTTCCTGGGTTACCGGGTGCAGTGCTGGTTCATTGAACTGCATCTGGCTCCGGTACCTGTTGTGCCGCCTCAAATAACTTAAAGCGGTATTAACCATGATGCGGCCGATCCAGGCGCCCAGTTCTCCATCACCCTTGTATTGCTCCAGGTGGGAGAATACTTTGATGAACCCTTCCTGGAGAATGTCTTCTGCATCGTCCAGACTTTTAGTATACCTGTAACACACGCCCAGCATAGTGGGCGCATATTGCCGGTAAAGTGCTTCCTGCGCGCTCCGGTTGTTCCTGATGCAGTTTTTTACGAGTTCAGTCTGGTGCATGTTCGCGGTTCAGGGGTATTGACTCCCCCCGTAACCATTTCATTGCAGGAAAATGGATTTTTTTTCAGAATGATATCTTTTTTCAGGTAAGGGGATGCCCTGGGCTGAAAAATGAGGCGGAAGTTGTTCTTTTGTGGAAGAATTTTGGAGCGGAATTAAATTAAATCTAAAATTGGATTTATGTTGAAGAATGCAGCGTTTCAGGTAGAAAAAGATATCCCGTGGCAGGACCTTGGTAATGGTATTGAACGACAGGTTTATGGCTACGATGACCATATCATGCTTGTGAAAGTGAAGTTTCGTGAAGGTGCCGTTGGCACATTACACAGCCATCCGCATGTTCAGGTTTCCTACGTGGAAAGCGGGGCTTTTGAACTTACGATAGGTGAGGAGAAAAAAGTGCTGAAGAAGGGCGACGGGTATTACGTGGCTCCGGATATTGTGCACGGGTGCGTATGCCTGGAAGCGGGCGTACTAATTGATGTTTTCTCCCCGCTCCGGGAGGATTTTTTATAAGAAATTGAACGGCTTTCCCGGCTATGAATGTATTCGTGCTTTACATCATCCTGCCTGGATTAATCCTGAAAAACACCTGGTACGACCATGGATTTTTTCCGTAAACCGGCTCCAGTTTTTTCCCCGCGCCATAAAAAGTGGCTTGTGTGCCGAGAGAAAAGTCTGTTTTGCCAAAATTAAACAGGCGCCTGTTCAATCCTACGGTAAGCGCATTGATGTTGAAGATGGCATCGTGGCCATAAACCGCTTCATCCAGACTCAGTTCGTGGGTACTTTTCTGCACGAATTCATATTTTCCGTAAACGGCGTTCTTCCCAAAATTGTAGGCCGATTCAACCAATACTGCATGCTCTTTGTGTTGCGCATCCTGGTAGTTATAGCCCCAGACCAATGCGCTGTTCAATAGATCTCCGCCAGGGAATCGTTTCGCGTGAAGAATGGATGCGCTGGTACGGTGTATGTTTTTCCCGGGTTCAAGTGTCTCCGGGCTTTTAATATATGCTTTGGATACCTGCAAAGACCATTCTTTCGCAGGATTGAAACTGATTCTTCCTGCCCAGGAGTCGAAACGGGGTTTGTCAAAATCGTACCGGTTCTCATCAGGTTCCCTTCCGGTGAACAAAGAGCCTTCTACTTTGAATTTGCCATGCCTCACCCCAAGTGTGGTGGTCCCGAAAGTAATGTGGGTGGCATCCTGCCAGTGGTGTCCCAAAGGTGCGTCGGGATTGTAGAGGGAAGAAGGGCGGTGCATGAAAGCCGTTCCTCCGATGGCAGGCTCTCCCGGGTACCCCAGGTAAACAAATACATCCGTTTTTTTACTGAGTGCATGGGTGTAACCAACAGACAATTCCGCAAAAAGATCGTGTGGATGTTGCCGGTCGGTAAGCGGTTGCCCCTGCCATGTTTCACCGGATTGAAAAAGCAGGGGATAACCGTCTCCGCCCAATGTGAGCCGGTCGATAGATAGCATAGCGCTGAAGCGGAAGAGGCCGTTCTTTCCGATGCTGCGTTGACCCATACCCATTACCCAGTTGGGGGCATCGAACTGACTTGCGCCGCGGGTGCCTTTCCGCGCGATGTCCTGGTTATTGTAACGGAGAAACAGGTTGCCATGCAACATATACATCCATTTTTTACTGTGCAACATATAACCGTACATGGGGGCGGCATCCGGGAGCCAGGCGGTCCCGGAACCATTGCGTTGCATGGGCAGGTTTTTGCTGAATGCATGGCTCATGATGGGCGCATGTTCCTGTGTATGGTGCGGCACGGAGTCTTTTTGCTCCTGATGGTGTTCGTGCTGCGCTATGGCGCCTGTAGTCAGGGCTGCCAGGATGAAGGTGAATGCCAACTGTTTCATGCTTCCGTTTTTTCACTGTGTACAATGGTGTATTTTCCCCTGGCCGAAAGTGCGGATTGCACCACCGCTTCGCTGATGGGCGCATCGGCGCTGAAGATGGCCTGCGGCGCTTCTTTCTGAACTTTCTCCACCCGTATGCCAGGCACTGAATTTAATGCGTCCGTTACATTTTGTATGCAGCCGCCACAGGCAATGCCGCTGATGTTGAATATGTATTTCATATACTGATATTTACCATGCAAAAATACTTCCACCCCATGCCAGCATTGTTATACAATGATGGGTTTCCTTTGCATGATTACGGATTGTATTACCTTCGGCCCTTCAGTTTGAATTATGATACAGGTATTCTTATTAAGACACGGCGAAACGCCATGGAACGCCGACAATAACCGCTATTGTGGCAGAACCGATGCGCCACTTACCGCAAAAGGAATGCAGCAGGCCGAAGCGTCCCGGGAAAAACTAAAACACATCGTCTTTGATGGCGTTTATGCCTCAACACTTCAGCGTGCACGCATTACCGCGGAGATTGTTACGGGTAAAACGGTAACCACTGATCAACGGTTAATCGAACTTGATTTCGGAGATTGGGAACTGCGTGCCAAAGAAGAATTCATCTCCGCCGATCCGGTTTTGTGGAGCAGATGGATGAGCGGGGAAGAAGGTGTTCGGGCGGGCAACACGGGCGAAACCATGGCGGCCGCAGCGAACAGGGTATCTGCCTTTTTTAAGGACTTGTTTGAAGAAAAAAAACAGGGCACTTTTCTTGTTGCCGCGCACAATGCTGTGAACCGGTTTTTTCTCGCGCAGCAACTGGGTATGCCGCTGCATCACTACAGGAGGCTTTGGTTCGATAACGGGGCCATTACTGAATTTGTGATAGAGGATGATGGAAGTTTTGTGCTGAAGAAGTTGAATGCTTGAGTTGAGCGGAGGTTCGCGCAAAGACGCGAGGGAGCAAAGACGCAAGGTGCGGTTGATGGGCTGCTTGATGATGTGGGGATTTCTCGCAACGGCGCGACGACGCAACGGATTGTTCTATTGGACGCGGCTGATTTTACAGAAGCGTTTTATTAGGCAATCTACAACCACCGAATGTTATTGCCTTTTAAATGATGCAAAAGAAATAGTCCCCGCTCCGCAATAACCCAAGAAAATATTAAATCAGCCGCTAACGTTGCGCCTTTGCGCCGTTGCGAGAATTCAATAATCATTTTGAAATTAAACCACCCCAAACATAAACAATGCTGCGAGGCACGAAGCAGTGCGTCCTTGCGTCCTTGCTCCTTTGCGCTGCGCAGTGCGAAGCACAAAGCAGTTGCGTGAAACAAAGCAATCGCGTGAAATTTAAACTCCACTCTTTCCAGGCAAGGGTTAACGGCAATTATTCTTCTTCAGTAGCAAACACCACCGGTATGTGAAAATACACGCGCACCTTACTGCCATTCTGTTCTCCCGGAATCCATTTTGGCATCTTCTTCATCACCCGCAATATCTCATTCTGGTAAACCGGTTCGCCACTTTCAGTGAATACAAAACTTCCAACATTTCCATTTTCATCCACTACAAATCTGATCACGAGTTTTACTTTTTGTCCGGGCTCCATTTCATTCGGAGAACGCATGTTGCGGGATAGAAACCTTTGCAGGGCGAGTTTCCCGCCGGGAAACTCCGGCATTTTTTCGGATGCTGTAAATATCTTCTCTTCAGGCGCGGCTTTCACGGCGGGCTTTTCAGGCGTGTATTCCGGCCCGATCTTTTCTGTGGGCGGTGGTTCTATAATGCCGATAAATTCATCTCCGTCACGTGTAAAATCGGCGATAACTTTGTTTTGAAGATCGTCTATTTTAGGTGGGGTATTGGTGACCTGATTATCAGGTACAATATCCGGATTCGTGTACTGGATTGCCGCTGTGGTTGTGGGCGATGTGCGCACTTCGGGTTGTGGTGGTTCCTGCGGGGTAGGTTGTTCAATATCTATAAGCCTTACAACATCTTCTTCCAATAAATGCGATAATGCCTGTTCCTTATCCGGCTGAAATCTGATGGCTGCGTACAATAAAAATGGGATGAGCATGGTGATGGCGATGCCTTTTGCCAGCCTTCGGGAATAGGCCGTTCTTAGTTCGTAAGCGCCATAAGATTTGTTGCGGTGTTCAAATAGAATGTCGAGGAGGGCGCTCCGTTGAATAGCTTCGGGGCTCATAACGGTAAAGTTTAAGCTTGATGAATTTGGTTTAAAATGGGGCGCCTTGTGTATGGGATGATGGGATGAGAAAATTTCCATAGGGGATGGGAAGAAAAATTTTAGGCCTCACCCCGCCCCCTCTCCGGGGGAGAGGGGTATTGTTTATCGTAATCGAATAGTGCATTGCGCACAATGAGATGGAATGGCCTTGCGCTGGAGTTTGAAAACGGAACAGTTTAATTAAATAGTTTACACATTGATAGCGCTAGGCGTCTTGCCTGGGTACTCAAAAGCTATTTTTAACTAATCCTGGTTTGGAGAAGTGGAGCTATCTGCTATAGATTAACCGAATGCGTACGTACATTTTCCCACATGAAAGTTATTTGAAATGGCTTAGTGTATTTCAATCAGTGATCTGCTTTACCGAAACAATACGCTGATTGCCGCTTTAATTCTCGGTGAAGCATAAACTAAGTTTCTCCCCTCTCCCTGGGGAGAGGGGCCGGGGGTGAGGCCTACATCTCCCCATACCCATACACCTTCACCCCAACGCTATCTTCCAACGAAGCTTTTAACATAGCATCCGCCACTTTTGTGGCCTCAATAGGCCTGTACTTTGCGGGCAACAGCAACGCAATGACGGGCATCACCGCCTGCGCGATTCTTTCGCCCACCCGGAGTTCCTTTCTTTTTCCAAGTAAAAGGGAAGGACGGAAAATATGTACAGCCTTTAATCCTTTCTCCTGAACAGCTTTCTCCGTTTCTCCTTTTAATTTCAGGTAGAAATTGCCTGAGGAAGGATCCGCTCCCACCGCCGATACCAGCAGAAACGAGTTGAATCCTTTTTCAGCAGCGAGTTCCGCGCAAAGCACCGGTATATCATGGTCCACAAAACGGTAAGCGATTTTGTCGCCTTTTACCTGCTGTTGCGTGGTGCCCAGGCAACAAAATAACACATCTCCATCCCCCATGGCTTCAGACACCTGCGTCCTGTTCCTGAAATCCACCACATGGATGCTGAGTTTCGGGTGTTTCATGTGAAAGGGACGCCGTACCAACACCTTCACAGTACTGTAAGCATTGCTCTCCAGTAAACGCAGCAACAGGTGATGTCCGATAAGCCCCGAGGCTCCGATCAATACAGCAGAACGTTCTTGCATGGTGATTATTCCTTTATTTTGCGCTAATTCAGATTTCTCATGCAAATTCAGGAAAATTTCCCGCTTCGCCCGTTCAATACTTTCGGTATCGCCGCCAACGCCCGTTATTTCGCCCGTTTTCGTTCTCCCGATGAACTGGAAGAATTGTTGGAAATGAGGGCGCAGGGCCCTTTGAAACCATTGCTGCTGTTGGGTGGCGGAAGTAATATTCTCTTTACGAAGGATCCGGATGCCTGGGTGCTGAAGAATGATATACCGGGCATCGAAATTGTGCAGGAAGCGGGTGATGAGGTGTTTGTGCGGGCCGGAGCCGGCGAGAACTGGCACAACTTCGTGTTGTTCTGTATAGAAAATGGTCTGGGGGGAATCGAAAATCTTTCGCTGATTCCCGGACAGGTAGGCGCGGCACCCATGCAAAACATCGGCGCTTACGGGGTGGAAATAAAAGATGTATTTCATGAGCTGGAAGCCTTTCATCTTTCAGAAAAAAAATCCGTGGTATTGGGGCTGAAAGATTGCGCCTTCGGCTACCGGGAAAGTGTGTTCAAAAAAGAATATAAAAATCAGTTCTGCATCACGAATGTAACGTTCAGGCTTAGTCGTAAACACGCCTTCAATATCTCTTATGGCGCCATCGCCCAGGAACTGGAAACGATGGGGGTTCAGGAACTTTCGATCCGGGCCGTGAGTAACGCGGTGATCCGAATCCGTTCTTCTAAATTGCCCGATCCGGAACAAATCGGCAACGCGGGTTCCTTCTTCAAAAATCCTGTGGTGCCGGAACTGCAGTTCAATGCACTAAAAGCTGAATTCCCTTCCATCCCCGCTTATCCCGCAGGATCGGGCCAGGTGAAACTCGCCGCCGGCTGGCTGATTGAACAATGTGGCTGGAAAGGTTACCGTAAAGGCGATGCCGGTTGCCATGAAAAGCAGGCATTGGTGCTGGTGAATTATGGGAATGCTACTGGAGAACAGGTGTATGAACTGAGTTCGGAAATATTGAAAAGTGTGCAGGATAAATTTGGGGTGGCGTTGGAAAGAGAAGTGAATATCTGGAAATAAAAATGGCCCCGGATATCCGAGGCCATCTGCGTTTCTTTATATGCTGCGGGTTAGATGTCCTCTTCCCCGAAATCATCCTCCTGCGAAAGGCCCAGGTTCATCATGGAGCCAATCAGGTCTTTAAAGGAAATGCCGCCTTCCATTATTTTTTTACTGATCAGGGAATATGCTGCCAGTCCGTGCAATACGAATTCCATCAGCAATGCGGCTTCCTGCTCGTTGGCCTGGGGATAATGCTTTTTCACCAGTGCATATAAGCCATCCACCTTATACAATTCCTGCACTTTCTGCGCATCCGTAAGGTTGAACAGTATTTCAAGCTGGTTGCCCTGGTCGAACCAACGGGTGACGGGGGCATAAGGATTTTCAATTTCCTTTTCTTTCTGACCGCTCCTGCCTCTTTTTTTGAGGGCATCGGGATTCGGGAAGTAGATCACGAATTGTGAACGGATGCTTTTTTCAAGCAGGTTCCAGGCCACCTGCAACGGGCCTTCCTGTTCTCCTTCGTACACCAGTTCGATCTTCCCGGTGATGGATGGAATAATGCCCGCCAGGTCGCTGATCCATACCTGAGTATTCTTTTCTTTATAAATAATAGCCCTTCTTTCGGCAGCGCTCACGGCGTTTTCAAAGGCGGCGATGGTCAGACGTGCCGATACACCGCTTTTCTTGTCCACATATTCAGAGGTGCGCGCTTCAAAAGCGACCTGTTCTATCAGTCTTTTAATGAGATCGCTGGTTTTGATTTTCTTCTCCTGTTCGGGCAGAATATTGGCTTCCTGTTCGGTAATGGCCAGCGAGGTTTCGAGTGATTTGGGATAGTGAGTGAGAATCTGGCTCTCTATCCTGTCTTTCAGCGGTGTAACAATGGAGCCGCGGTTGGTATAGTCTTCGGGGTTGGCCGTGAATACAAAAAGGATGTCCAGCGGCATTCTCAGTTTGAATCCCCTGATCTGTATATCGCCTTCCTGGAGGATATTGAACAGCGCCACCTGGATGCGTGCCTGGAGGTCGGGCAACTCGTTGATGACAAATATGCCGCGGTTGCTGCGCGGGATGATGCCGTAGTGGATCACGCGTTCGTCGGCGAAATTCAGCCGCAGGTTGGCGGCTTTAATCGGGTCTATATCACCAATAAGGTCGGCCACGCTTACGTCGGGTGTGGCGAGTTTTTCACCATACCTTTCGGAGCGGTGCAGCCAGTGAATAGGCGTGTTATCTCCTTGTTCGGCGAGCAGGTCCCTCGAATACTGGGAAATGGGGTAGAAGGGATCATCATTGATCTCAGAGCCGGCGATCACGGGGATGTATTCATCCAGCAGATCGGTCATCTGCCTGGCCATTCTTGTTTTGGCCTGGCCACGTAAACCAAGGAAGAGGATGTTGTGGCGACTCAATAACGCCCTTTCTGTATCGGGAATCACGGTTTCCTCGTAGCCGAGAATGCCCGTGAAAGTGGGTTCTTTCTTCTGAAGTTTTTTAATGAGGTTTTCCCTGAGTTCGGTTTTCACGTTCCGGGGTTTGTAGCCGGAAGTCTTCAGTTCTCCTAAGGTCGAAATGGTCAATAGTTCCTTCATATTCATCTTTATTCGGCTGTTGTTGTGGTTTTCAGCAGTAAATTAAGCAAATTATTCATGCGTCCGCCCGTTGGGGCGTTGAAATGGATCAGTACACGGTTTTGCGTTTGCCGTTTTCGAAATCTTTGAAAATGAACGCGCCGAGGCGGTCTAAGGAAGCGAAAAAGGCTTTGCCATTGTTGGTTTCCGTGAATTCCTGTACAAACCGCTGCAAATAGGGGTCGGATGCGATCATGAATGTGGTGATCGGAATCCTGAGTTTTTTACACTGAGCAGCCAGGTTGATACACCTGTTGGTAATTTTTCTGTCAAGGCCGAAACTGTTCTTGTAATACCTTTTCCCCTGTTTCAGGCAGGTGGGTTTCCCATCTGTGATCATGAAGATCTGTTTGTTCGGGTTTCTTCTTCTGCGGAGCAGGTCCATAGCCAGTTCCAGTCCCGCGACTGTATTCGTATGGTAAGGACCCACTTCCAGGTAGGGAAGGTCCTTGATGGCTACCGGCCAGGCATCGTTGCCGAAAACCACGATGTCCAGCGTGTCCTTGGGGTATTTGGTGGTGATCAGTTCGCTCAGCGCCATCGCCACTTTTTTGGCGGGCGTGATGCGGTCTTCGCCGTACAGGATCATGGAATGTGAAATATCAATCATCAGCACCGTGGAAGTCTGGGATTTGAAATCCGTTTCCCGTATAGAAAGATCGTCTTCCCGCATCTGGAATGATTCGATGCCGTGGTTGATCTGCGCGTTGCGGATGGAATTGGTGAAGTCGATCTGTTCGAGGGTATCGCCAAACTGGTAGGGACGGGTCTCAGGGTTAATCTCATCGCCTTGTCCGGGTTTGAACGTATGGTGATCGCCGGTTTTAGTTTTTTTCAATTTTCCGAATATTTCCTCCAGGGATCTTTTCCGGATCGATTGCTCGGTTTTGGGCGTGATTTTTATGCTGCCAGAAGATTGATCTTCAGTAACATAGCCCCGGTCTTTCAGGTCTTCGATAAAATCTCCCAGGCCGTATTCCTGGTTGGTAAGCTGGTATTGCTGGTCGAGCTGGGTCATCCACTGGAGTGCTTCACTTACATCGCCGTTGGTGTAGGTGAGGAGTTCCATGAACAGATCCATGAGTTTGTCGAATGGTGTTTTGCCGTCTTCGGAAGGCGTGAACTTTGTGAACTGAAATCCTTTCATGCGCCGCTGTTTCTTTAAATGGATGAGGATGCCGGGATAATAACAGCATAAATATAGGAAAGTTCGGGGTACCCGGTGGCACCGCTATAGCGGCGCCACCGGGTACCGTTTTTTCACCGTAAACGGTAACATAATACAGCGGGCGTTGTTAATAAGCTTACCTTTCCAGAACCATTAAAACCCATCGATATGCTTGACAATCTTCTAAACCTCGTGAAACAACACGCAGGTGGTTCCATTATCAACAATCCTGCGGTTCCCAACGAAAAGAACGAGGAAGCCGTGGCGGTAGCCGGCGATTCCATTACCGGCGGATTACAGCAACTGATTTCGCAGGGCGGCATCAAACAGGTGCTGAGTATGTTCAGCGGGAAACAGGACATCAATCCGGATAATCCCGCCGTTCAGCAGGTGTCTGGTAATGTAGTGCAGAACCTGATGGATAAACTCGGGCTTAACCAGCAGCAGGCCGGCTCCGTGGCCAACGGACTGGTGCCCGACGTACTGAAGAACCTCGTTAACAAAACGAACGATCCCAACGACGGCTCTTTCGACATTCAGGGCCTGTTCAATTCCCTCAGCAATGGCGGTACTTCCGGACTGGATGTGCAGGGATTGCTCGGTAAATTCAAAGGAGGACTGGACCAGGATGGAGACGGTGATGTGGACCTCCAGGACCTTACGGCCGCATTCTCCGGCAAAGGCGGAGGCGGGGTGATGGATAAACTGAAAGGGCTTTTCGGAGGATAATCTCTTTACAGGCCCAATCGTTCTTCCAGTCTTTCTTTGTAATGATCGCTCACGGGAATTTCATGTTCGCCGATGAGCGCCAGCCCTTTTTTGAGTTCGCGTATCCGTGGAACCGATACGATATAGGATTTGTGTATCCGTTGGAAAATGCTTTCCGGAAGTTTCTCTTCGATGGCTTTCATGCTCATCCGGGTAAGGATGGGCCGAAGGCCATCTAAATGAATCTTCACATAATCTTTCATACCTTCCACCAGCACCACATCGGAGAAGTTCACCCTTACCTGGCGGTATTCCACGTGTACAAACATGAAATCTCTGGAAGGCGTGGCAGGTAAGGAGATGGTGGTATTTTTCTTTTGAAGGAAAATTTCATGCGCCTTATGGCATGCTTTCAGAAACCGATCGAAAGGCACCGGTTTAACCAGGTAATCCGTTACACCCACCGCGAAGCCTTCCACCGCGTATTGTTCGTAAGCGGTGATTAAGACCACCATAGGCAGAACCGGTAAGCTTTTCAGCCAGTCCATACCCGTAATTCCGGGCATCTGTATGTCCAGGAATACCAGGTCCACCTGTTCGTTCACCATAAACTGGTAAGCTTCCGCGGTATTGCGGCATTTGCCCACCAGTTGGAGAAAAGGCACCCTTCCAATGTTATCGGCCAGCAAATCCATGGCCGGCTTCTCGTCGTCTACTGCTATGCACCTGATCATGATAAATGGATGGTTAGTTCGGCGATGAACCAGTTTTCTTCCTGCCGGAGGAGTAACTGGTGCTTGCCCGGGTAAAGCAATTGTAACCTGCGTTGCACATTGGGGATGCCGATACCGGAATTGGCATCGTGTACCCGCGGTTCATTCGGTTCGAATTTGTTTCTTACTTCAAAATAAAGCGTTTGCATCCCGGCGTGCAGGTGAATATTGATCCTTGGGGAAGAAAGGTTGCCGATCCCGTGTTTGAAAGCGTTCTCCACGAATGGGATCAGCAGCATGGGTTCAATGCGCGCATGCGCGTCTTCCAGTGTTTTCTGGAAAAAAATGTTCACCTGGTCACCAAAACGGAGTTTTTGTAATTCAATATAATTTTCAAGGTATTCAGTTTCGCGCAGCAGACTCACTTTGTCGAATTCTGATTCATACAACATATAACGGAGTAACTGGGAAATCTTAATCAGCGTTTCTTCCAGTTGGGCTGAACTTGTTCTCGCCAGTGATACCGCACTGTTCATGACGTTAAAAAGAAAATGCGGACTGATCTGCGACCGGAGGAACGATAGTTCCGTTTTCAATTGTTCGTTCTCTTTTTCCTGCTGAAGCTGGTCGTTTTTGATCTTGTCTTTTATATAACGGTAAAGTGTACTTGCTGTGATGATCAGTAGTGAAGGGAACAGGTTAAAAACGATGTGTCCGCGCAACGGCATATCGCCGCCGAATTCGTAGGAGATGGCGAGGTGTACAATAAAATTGGTGAGCAGGAACGCGAGCAGGATGAGGCTGAAATAGAAAAGATACCTTCTTCTGTAGAGGAACCGCGGGATCAGGAGGTACGCATTAAGGTAGAAAAGTAATACCAGTCCGATGTTGGATACCAGTTGCACGCCGTTGATGAGCATGGATGGTATGGAAGGAATGCTGATGCTGATGGGCATGGGGCCGCCGCGCCGGAAATAAGGACGTTCACGCAAAGAATCGGTAAGCAGCCATTTTCCTTCCGGGAAACGAAGGCTGTCTTCCTGCATTCTTTTCTGAATAAGCAATCCCCTTCCGCCAAGCGGAAATCCGGTTCTTCCATCTCTGCCGTTGATGGAAAGTATGGCGGGCAGGGAGAAAAACAACATCCAGGCGATACAATGAAGGATCACCTGGAAAGTTGTTTTATGGTACCATTTTTTGGGGGCCAATGTCATGCGGGAAAGTTAGTCATTCTCTTCATATTCGGCAAAGGGCAGGAACTCGCGGCAGTCGTCGAACCTGTAACTGGCGCTCCTTCCAATGGCCACGAATGCCCTGCCTTTGCTGGTGAAACCCACTGCGCCTTCGCGTGCCGTTCCTTCGAAAGATGTTTTCAGCGTCCACAAATCAGTAGATGGATCATATTCCCAGGTGGTGCTTACATAAGAACCGTTGATGCCGGTGGTGATGTATCCTTTGCCACCAAGCGAGAAAGCCACGGCATTGCTGCGCACGATATTGTAATCGTCATCATAATCTTCATCACTTACGTTGCTGATCTTTCTGGTTTCTGTCCAGGCATCGGTAGCGGCATCGTACACCCAGGCATCGTTTACATTGGAGCCATTGTTGGTGCCGGAAACGAGATAGGCTTTCTGACCGATCACAAAAGAAACGGGTTCATTTCTTTTGGTGCCACCGGGACTTATTTTTTGTGTCCAGGTTTTGGAATTGCCATCGAAGGCCCAGAAATCTTTGAGGAAGTTGCCGTCGTAACCGCAGCATATATAACCGGTGGTGCCGATGGAGAAGGCGGTGGCACCGTAACGTGCGGAACCGTCGAAGTCGGCGAGTTGGGTCCAGTCATCTGTTGCGGGATCATATTCCCAGAAATCTTTCAGGTAATTCACGCCATCATATCCGAGGCCCACATATACTTTATTATTCACACTGAATGCTACCGCAGAGTTTCTGGCTGTTCCCGGAAATGCTTTTTTCTTTGTCCAGAAATTTCGCTCCGCATCATATTCCCAAAGGTCAGTGAGCCTGTTCACACCATCATAACCCAGGCCTACAAATACACGATCATCGCCTGTTGTAACGGAAATGGCTTCACTTCTGCCCACACCTTCAAAGTCGGACCTGCGCACCCAGTTGCCAATGGTGTCGTCATCATCACTTTCAGTTTTGGTACAGGAGCCGGCGGTGAGTGCAATGCCCATTGCCAGTACAATAAAGAACCTGTTCATACGCAATTTTGTTTTGGCCCGAAACTAAAGGCGCGTAGGAAAGGGAAAATGTTATAGGCGACCAAAGCACAGATTGTATAGACGAATGATTTTTAACGCATGCATGGTCTGCGTTTCGTAACAGGATAGCACAGGACGATTTTTAACAAGGCTTTAAATAATTTGGGTTTGATTTCTTCAACCTAACATTTGCCATATGAACTCCTCTCGATTGCAGAGTAGCGTACTAACTGCGCTCCTATGTTTCCTATTTTATTTGCCTTCCTGGTCTCAAACCACGCAGGTGCGTGGAAAAACCACCGATGCACAGGGTAATGCGCTCCAGGGCGTAACCATCCAGGTGAAAGGTGGGCAGGCCAATGCCAGCAGTGGCGCGGATGGTACTTACAGTATCAATGTTCCCGCTGCTAACGCAGTGCTTATATTCAGTTACGTTGGATTCGCCACCCGCGAAATTCCTGTAAATGGAAGAGCATCTGTTGATGCCTCGTTATCACCCACTGATAATTCCCTTGAAGATGTGGTGGTGATTGGTTACGGTACGCAAAAGAAAAGTGATGTAACGGGTGCCGTAACAAAAATTACCGCGAAAACTTTGGAAGAAAGGCCGGTTACCAATGCTTTGCAGGCCTTGCAGGGTAAAGCCGCTGGTATGAATGTGGCCACGAACATCAAACCTGGTGAAACGCCTATTGTAAGAATCAGAGGCACGCGTTCACAAAGTGCTTCCAATGAGCCGCTCTATGTAGTGGATGGTATTCCCATCGTTTCTGCGCTGGGCGTAACTTCTTTCTCTATCAATGATATCAATCCCAACGATATCGCTTCTATTGAAATCCTGAAAGATGCCTCGGCTACCGCTATTTATGGTTCACGCGGCGCAAACGGCGTTGTGCTGATTACCACGAAACGAGGTACTAAAGGTAAAGTTACAGTGAACTACAACGCAACAGTTTCCATTGATTCTTACAAAGCCCTCACCGACTGGATGGATGGCGGGCAATGGGTTGACCGCTGGCGCGAAGCTTTGATCAATGGACGCAACTACCAGAATACGACGAATACTAACCTGAACCAGGCGCCAACTTCCTGGTACCCTGATCCGGCACTCGACCGTCAGAAAATGACCGGGATCACGAGCGATCCCCGCGCCCTTGAATCGGTGATGATGGGCTATGAATGGGAAGACCAGATCGGGGGAACAGTGCGTATGCGCCCCACCACCGCTGAAGAGCAGGCTATGGGATGGCCGGCAATGGTTCCCGTTTACAATTCCGCCAACATCAGGAATTACGATTGGATAGGTGCCGTAACAAGGCCTGGCGTTACACAGAACCATCAGATTGCCCTCTCTACCGGCACTGAAACTTCCAAACTGTACATCTCACTGGGTTACAATAACCAGCTCGGGGTACAGAAGGACCAGGATTTTGAACGCTTTAACCTGAATATGAACGGAGACATCATGGCCAACAAATGGCTCACCATGGGGGTTTCCATACTCGGTTCGCTCTCCAAACAGAATTTCGGGATCACCACAAATTCCGGCAATACCGGCTCAAAAGATTTGTATTCCCGTGCGATCGACCAGTTTCCTTACGCGCAGCCTTACGATGAAAACGGGCTTTTCGTACGCAATCCCGGTGGAAACCTTTC
>CAMLRX010000041.1 GCA_946482545.1 uncultured Flavihumibacter sp.
TTCCCGACTGGATGCTGGTGGATCCTCAATCGGCCGCATCGGCCTTTAAAACCGCTACAACCGCCCTGGCATCCGGTACAGTCACCGATCCGGAGCAACTGAAAAGCTATGCCTTCGTAGTGGAAGCCTACAACAATGCGCCGCAGATTGGCGGAACAAAAATATTCTTCAACCTGCCCGCCTTCGTAGTGGTGGCGCTCATTACATGGATCGCTTACATCGGGATCAAGGAGAGCAAGCAGGCTTCCAATTTTATGGTGATCTTCAAAGTGGCCGTGATCATTTTCGTGATCATCGCCGGGGCTTTTTTTGTAGACACCAACAACTGGGTACCGTTCATGCCGAATGGATTTGAAGGTGTACTGAAAGGTGTTTCCGCAGTATTCTACGCGTATATCGGCTTCGATGCTATTTCCACCACCGCGGAGGAATGTAAGAATCCGCAACGCGATATGCCCCGCGGCATGATCTACTCCCTCCTGATCTGCACGGTATTGTACATACTCATCGCCCTCGTATTAACCGGCATTGAAAACTATGCCGCTTTCAAAGATGTGAACGATCCGCTTGCTTTCGTCTTTGAAAAACGTGCGCCCTGGATCGAGAAGATCATCTCCATCAGCGCCGTGGTGGCCACCACCTCTGTATTGCTCGTATTCCAGCTTGGTCAACCCAGGATATGGATGAGTATGAGTCGCGACGGATTATTACCTAAAAAATTCCAGCAGATCCATCCCAAATACCAGACCCCCTCTTTCGCTACCATCATCACCGGGATCATTGTAGGCGCGGGCGCGCTTTTTCTGGAAGGCGGGCTGGTAACTGACCTCACCAGTATTGGCACTTTCTTCGC
Source organism: uncultured Flavihumibacter sp. (assembly GCA_946482545.1). Next base: position 854 of record CAMLRX010000041.1, read on the forward strand.
CTTTGTATTGGTATCCGGTGGCGTATTGCTGCTGCCACCTGCACCCAAGGAACCGGGTAAGTTCAAGCTACCTTATGTGAACGGGCAGTTTATTGTACCTGCACTGCTGGCCATCTTTATCTGGCTCTTCCGGGTACGTATAAGCGATGCCTTTACCAATATCGGCAACGAAGGTTACCAGGAAATCCTGTTCCTGCTGTTCCTCGCCGTGGCGCTGTTGCTTACGGTACTTACTTTCATCCGGAAATATTCGCTTATCCCGATTATGGGCGTGCTCTCCTGTTTGTACCTGATGATAGAGATTCCCGCGGTGAGCTGGAAGTGGTTCTTTGTGTGGATGGGACTGGGGCTTGCGATTTATTTTCTGTACGGGCGGAAGAATAGTAAGCTGGCGTAGAATATTTTTGCAGATTTCCGTGAAATAAATATGTCTCGCAACGATGCCACGGCGCAACGTTGCGCGTAATATTATGTTCTATTCTGTTGCTTTATTTTAGAATTTTGGATTTTATTTTCTATTTTTTTTTTAAGTGGAAAGAATAGAAATGAGAATCCTGTAACTATGCACGCTTAAAACAACAGCTTTACTAAAAAAAAGCCGTCCCTTAACTCGACAGCCCGTTGCGCCGTGGCGTCGTTGCGAGAAAAAAACTTCCCTCACAGAAACCATCCAAAACATAATGAACGCCTTGCGTCCTTGCTCCTGCGAGGAACGAAGCAGTGCGTCTTTGCGAGAAACGAAGCAATCACGTGAAACTACGCCAAAAGAAAAACGGCCCTCCTCCCGGAAGACCGTCTTCAAAATCATTTCAGAAAAAACTACAAACTCGCCGCGAGCTCAGTACCCATCTTCACATAATCTGCATTATTAGCAGCCTTTGCCAGTTCCACACAGGTTTTGGCACTTGCCTTTGCCCCTGCTTTATCACCGGCATCTTTTTGGATTTTCGCTTTCAGCAGGTACATCCAGAAAGGCTTCTGACCGGCTTTTTCCGCTGACTCAATGGCGCCGTTCGCGTAGCTGAGCGCTTTGGTGAGGTCTTTTTCCCACTCGTAGTAGAAATTGGCGGCCTGGAAGTAAGGCTTGCGGTCGCCTTCCATAGCTTTGTCGAGTTGTGCTTTCAGGCGGTCCTTCACTTTTGTTTTCACGGGAATTGCCACGGCGGTGTTCTCCCACATGATATGAATTTCGCAGCTTTCGTTCTGTACGTTGGCGATCTGCATGGTGAAGGTTTCGTTTTTGATGGCTGTTTTCATGGCTGGCACTTTCACGCGAACCACATCATCGGACTCTTTGTAACCATCAACGCCCCAGTTGCCGATGCCTTTGTTGAGCACGATCTCCCATTCGTTCTTTTGGGGGATGGTGTAGATGGCGTAACTGCCGGTATCAATTTTTTTACCGCCAATTTCCACGACATCGGTGAATTTCACGCGGGTGGCGTTGTTTGCACCGGTGCGCCACAATTTGCCCCAGGGTACCAGGTTGCCGAATACGGTTCTTCCTTTTGCGTTCGGACGGGAATAAGTCAGTTCGATGCTGCCCATGCCAAATGCCTGCTTAATGTTTTGGGTGGTACTGGGCTGTGGCATGTTTACCTGGGCGAAAGCGCCGTAAGCCATGCACGCTGCAACAAACGTAGAAATGATCTTTTTCATCATGTAGAGTTTTATTGATTGGATTGCAAATTTGAAATAATTTTCAAAGATAGGTGTTATAGATATGCTGAATGCATGCGCTATATTTACAAACGGGGAAGTTTTTATCCCCGCCCCACCATAAACCTTTGCGGATGAGGATATGCTTTTTCTTGCTCCTGATTACTTTGCTTGCTACCGGTATGGTACGCGCCCAGCAGAAGGATAGCGTGTTGCAGCACGGTATTAACCTGTACAATGCAGGGAATTATGCCGAAGCGGTAACTGTATTTGAGGGGCGTTTGAAAACTGCTGAGAAAGCAAAGGACCTGCATACGCAAACCGTTCTTTGTAATAACCTCGGCAACGCCTGCTCCCAGAAAGGTGACGCGGTAAAGGCACTAGAGTATTACCAACGGTCCGTGAAACTGGCGGAAACACTGGGCAACGATACGGCCAGGGCGAAGGCCATCAAAAATATCGGCACCCTGTATGAATCCCAAAAGGATTTCGACGCCGCGCTTCGTCATTACCAGGAAGCCGAAGTGCTGGCCGGAAAAATCAATGATTCGCTGATTCTGGCAGATTGCGCCAACAACCGGGCCATGATACTGGAGCAACAACAACGGTATGATACAGCTTTGAAAGCATACCGGCAGGCATTGGGTATTTACGAGCGCAAACAGTTGGACGACCGGGTGGCGCTTACGCTGAACAATATGGGCGTGCTGTACAAAACGCAAGGAGATTATGCAAAAGCCCTGGAATACTACGGTCGTTCAGCACAACTTTCAGAAAAGATAGGCGACCAGTTTTTCGTGGCCGCGAACTATATTAACATGGGGAACGTGCACAGGTTGCTGAAACAGCACAAACAAGCCGTGGTGCTTCATGAGCAATCGCTCGCAGTAGGTGAAAAAAACAGCATGGCCACCATCATCACCGAAGCGTATGCGAACCTCTCGGAGGACTATGCCGCAGCCGGGGATTTTGCCAAAGCGTATAGTTTGCATAAACGGTACAAAGCCGTACAGGATAGTTTTCTGAACGTGGAAAGATCCCGCCAGCTCGCGGAAATGCAAACCAGGTTTGAAACGGAAAAGAAAGAACAGCAGATCACCCTGCTGAACAAGCAGAATACTATCCAGCAACTCACTATAGGGAAAAGAAATATCACTATTGGGATTATCGCTATTGCGTTTCTGGCCGCGATAGCACTGGGATTACTCTTTTATAACCGTTATAAATTAAAGCAGGAAACGCGCTTACAGGCCGCCGTTATGGAACAGCAGGATATCGCCGCCAAAGCTGTAATAGAAGCGGAAGAACAGGAGCGACGCCGCATCGCCGGAGACCTGCATGACGGGTTAGGACAACTATTTTCCGCCGTGAAAATGAACCTCTCGGAACTGGCCCACCGCATCACCCCGGATAGCAGGCCGGAAGATCAGGTGCTGCTGGATAAAACTATCGCCATTACAGATGAAAGCTGCCGCGAAATACGTTCCATTTCTCACCAGATGATGCCGAATATCTTGCTTAAATCCGGACTGGTAAGTGCGGTGAGGGATTTTATTGATAAAATTCAATCTTCACGTCTTAAAATAAGAGTAGATACTTTCGGCTTACAGGAAAGACTTGATCCCCACATTGAAACCGTGCTGTACCGGGTGATCCAGGAATCGGTGAACAACGTGATCAAACATGCGGGAGCAGATACGCTTGATATCCAGATGCACAAAGAGGAAACCGAAATATCCATCACCATTGAAGACAACGGAAAAGGCTTCGATGTGAAGGATATTGAGCAGTTTGCGGGAATCGGGTTAAAGAATATGATGAACCGCATCGCGGTACTGAAAGGGCATATTGAATTTGACTCAGCGCCGGGAAAAGGCACGGTGGTATCCGTGAGTCTTCCGTTGAATGGCAACGCGTGATTATTTGTGGTAGGCCGGGTGGAACCGTTGCAGGGTTTCGCGCAGGTATTCCCGGTTGAGGTGGGTATATATTTCGGTGGTGGTAATGCTTTCGTGACCCAGCATTTCCTGGACGGCCCTCAGATCGGCACCGCCTTCCACGAGGTGTGTGGCGAAAGAATGGCGGAAGGTGTGGGGGGAAATGCTTTTCTCCATGCCCGCGGTCTTTGCCAGGTCCTTCAAAATAAGAAAAATCATAACCCTTGTGAGGCGTTTCCCCCGTCTGTTCAGGAAAAGTATGTCTTCCTCCCCCCGTTGAATGGGTTGTAATCTTCTGACCGTATCCATATAAATGGCGATGTATTTCAACGCTTCCGGGCCAATCGGCACGAGCCTTTCTTTATCGCCTTTGCCCGTTACACGGATGAATTCAAGGTCCGGGAAAATGCAGGATAATTTCAGGTTCACCAGTTCAGATACGCGTAAGCCGCAACTGTAGAGGGTTTCCAGCATCGCTTTGTTGCGGGTGCCTTCCGGTTTGCTGAGGTCAATGGCATCTATGAGCGCCTGGATATCTTCAGCGCTTAATACATCGGGGAGTGCGCGCTGCAAACGCGGTGCCTCGAGCAACAACGCCGGGTTGTCTGAAATAAGTTGCTCCTGTAGGCAATAACGGAAGAACGCTTTGATGCCGGAGATGATCCGGGCCTGAGAACGGGCCGTCATACCCAGCGCTGCGATCCGGCCAATGAATGTTTCGAGCTGAGCCAGTGTAATATCTGAAGGTGAAGTGCCGGGTGCTTCCGTTTCGAGGTGCTGAATAAGTTTATCCAGGTCGGAGCTGTACGCTTCAACGGAAGTATCTGCCAGTGATCTTTCCAACTGGAGGTAAGCTTTGAATCCTTTCCGGTACACTTTCCACATGGGTCAAATATCCTCAAAAAATGCAAACCTGGCCATATTGCGCTCCACCATCAGGGAGAGGACACTGAACTGCATATTTTTCCAATAGGGGTGAATGGCCATATACTGCCTGGCGGCCTCTTCCAGCAGCCCAATCTTTTTCGGGGACACTGCGGCTTCGGGCCATCCGAATACATCGCTGAAGCGGGTCTTCACTTCAATAATATGTAAGGTGCCGTTCTTTTCAGCAATAATATCAATCTCTTTTCTGCCCGTGCGCCAGTTGCGGTGCAGGATGCGGAACCCCTTCCGGCTGAGCCACCATGCGCCCGCGAATTCGCCTAAATTCCCCCTGATTTGTTGGATGCCCATGCGATACCTTTATATTTGTAACCATTAGATGAAAACTATGACAACTACGAAAAGGATATTTCCCCTGCATGGGAAGGTACAACACTACGCCTGGGGCGGCAACCGTTTTATCCCCGAACTACTGGGGGAGAAAAACACCGATCAGCAGCCTTTCGCCGAATACTGGATGGGGGCGCACGACCAGGTTCCGGCGATGATTGAGACGGAAGATGGTGCACAACGCGGATTGAATACTTTCATCCGTGAAAATACCATAGAAGCACTGGGGGAAGCAACCGCCCGCGCCTTCGGCAGATTGCCCTTCCTGTTCAAAGTGCTGGATGTAAAAGAAATGCTGTCTATACAGGTGCATCCCACGCGCGAAGAAGCCATCAAAGGATTCGCCAGAGAAGAAGCGGCCGGTATTCCTGCGGGTGGCCCTTCCCGTAATTATAAGGATGATAACCACAAACCCGAGGTAATGGTGGCCCTCAGTGATTTCTGGCTGCTGCATGGTTTCCGTAAAAAAGAAGCCATCCGCCATGAACTGGAACAACAGGCCGCCTGGCATTTCCTCATTCCGGTGCTGGAAGAAAAAGGAATAAAAGGATTGTACGAAACCGTGATGAATGCCTCGCAGGAAGAAGTAGACAAAATGCTGGCGCCCCTCGCGGAACAGGTATTGCCGCTTTATAAAGATAACCTGCTCTCCAAAGCCGATCCCGCTTTCTGGGCGGCCCGCGCTATTGAGCAATACAGCGGAGGAAAAGCTGAAAAGCTTGACCGTGGTATATTTTCCATTTACTTTTTTAACCTGGTGCACCTGAAGGAAGGAGAAGCTATTTTCCAGGGTGCCGGTATTCCCCACGCTTATCTTGAAGGGCAGAATATGGAGCTGATGGCCAATTCAGATAATGTGCTGCGTGGCGGATTAACGCCGAAGCATATTGATGTGGCCGAACTCATCAGGCACACTTCTTTCGAAGAAGTAATGCCCGCAGTGATGCAACCTATAGCAGGAGAAGACGGTTCCATCGAATACCCATGCCCGGTACCGGATTTTTCGATTAACGCAGTGGAGTTGGCCACCGGTGGGAAATGGTCGCATAAAAGTTATTCGGCGGAAGTCGTGTTTGTGCAGAAAGGGCAAGTGGAACTGGTAAGCGACGATACGGTATTGCCTTTGGCCACCGGCGGCGCGGTTTTCGTAATGGCTGATACCCCTTATGAACTGGTGGGTAAGGCCCAGGCCACCGTGTTTATCGCGGGTGTTCCACGGTGAAAAAACGTGGTATAAGGAAAAGAATATTGGTTACTTTTGCGTCAGAACGTTAAAACAGAAGCATGAAACTGAACAGATCCACCATAGTTATTTTTGTTGTGATGGTAGTACTTGCAGCGCTTTACCGGCTTGTACCTGAACGTCCGCTTGGTTTTGCCCCGCAGATCGCCATGGCGCTTTTTGGTGGTGCCGTTATTAAAGACAGGAAGTTCGCGTTTGCGCTCCCACTGCTTTCCATGTTTATCTCAGATTTGCTTTATGAACTGGCTTACACGCAGGGGTGGCTTTCCATGCAGGGGTTTTATGAAGGACAGTTTACGAATTATGTCCTGTTCGCCGGACTTACACTCGTCGGTTTCCTGCTCCGTGACCTGAAAGTTTTCAAGATACTAGCAGCAACTATCGTTGGCCCAACCCTCTTCTTTCTGGCATCCAACTTTTTTGTATGGATGGAAGGAGCAGGACTGAATCGCCCTAAAACATGGGATGGCCTGGTGATGTGTTATACCGATGCGGTTCCTTTTTATGAAGGAAGCCTGGTTTCTACTGTATTTTTCTCCGTAGTATTATTTGGCGGGTATTTCTTCATCAATGGAATGAAAGAAGTAAAGAAGGTGGAAACAGCAGGGTAGGTGAAGTATGTATTGAGTTTAGAATATCGACTGATAAAGAAATATTTTCCCATTTTTCTGATGCCCAACGTGTTTCTCAGTTTATCAAAGGGCTTTCAACGTGGCGTCGTAGCGCCGTTGCGAGAAACCAACTTTCTGCTTCCATGAAATAACTTATAAAAGTCACGCACCCGCTTCATACCCATAATCTACCAGTAAATCCCTGCCATCGGCGGCACGCGTAGCCAACTCATCACATCGGTTGTTGTAAGGATTATCCGCGTGTCCTTTCACCCAAACGAAGCGTATTCTGTATGAACGTGAGAGTTCATAATATTTCCGCCACAAATCAGGATTCTTCTTTCCCCCTTTAAAATTGTTCGTGATCCAACCATTCAGCCAGCCTTTCTCAATAGCGTTCACTACATACTGACTATCGGAATAAATCACTATGGGCAGATCGGTTCTTTTCAATTGCTCCAGGCCAGCGATCACGGCCCAGAGTTCCATCCTGTTGTTGGTCGTTTTCCTGAACCCCTGGGACAGCTCTTTTACTTTATCGCCCCACATCAATAGGGTGCCGTATCCTCCGGGCCCGGGATTACCCCTCGAAGAACCATCTGTATATATTGTGATCTGGTTAGTAGTCATTCTGCTGTATTGGTTTGAGCGGCAAAACTAAGGATTGAAATAAAAAAGCAGTTGTTTTATTTTGTTGAATTGTATAAAATATCTGATTGATAATCAGTGATATAAAATGGTTGCTTTGATTTTAAACCTGGAACACACCTGTTCTAAAAGGGGCGATCTCCGGGTTATGACTGGCCGCGGACAATCCTTCAGAGATAACTTTCCTGGTATCCATCGGATCAATAATCGCATCCACCCAAAGCCTTGCGGCGGCATAATAGGGGGAGGTTTGGATTTCATATTTTGCTTTGATCTTATCCAGCAGTTCCTTCTCTTCCTCCGGTGCTACAGTTTTGTTCTGGGCCTTCATCGCCGAAACCTGGATCTGCAACAAAGTTTTAGCGGCCTGTTCTCCGCCCATCACCGCGATCTTCGCAGAGGGCCATGCATAGATGAAACGCGGATCATAAGCCTTGCCGCACATGGCATAGTTGCCCGCGCCGTAAGAGTTACCGATGATGATCGTGATTTTGGGTACTACGGAATTGGCTACGGCGTTCACCAGTTTCGCGCCATCTTTGATGATGCCCGAGTGTTCGCTCCTGGAACCCACCATAAAACCGGTTACGTCCTGGAGAAAAACGAGGGGAATAGTTTTCTGGTTACAATTCTGAATAAACCTGGCTGCTTTGTCGGCGCTATCGTTATAGATCACACCACCCATCTGCATTTCACCTTTCTTGCTTTTCACGATCTTTCTTTGGTTGGCCACGATGCCTACTGCCCATCCATCAATGCGGGCGTATCCGCAGAGAATGGTCTGGCCGTAATCTGATTTAAACGCATCGAAGCTACCGGCATCCACGATCCGTTCTATCACCTCCATCATATCGTAGGGTTTGCTTCCGTCTGAAGGAAAAACACCGTACAGTTCTTCGGGGTTTTTCCCCGGCGCAACTGGTGTGATTCTGTCAAAAGAAGCTTTGGCCGGAGCGCCGATCTTATCCATGATCCGCTTCACCTGGTCCAGACATGCTTCTTCCGTATCAAATTTATAATCTGCGATGCCGGATATGGAGGTATGTGTTTCAGCGCCACCCAGTGTTTCAGCGTCCACCTCTTCACCTATGGCAGCTTTTACGAGATAGGGGCCGGCAAGGAAAATTGAGCCTTTCCCGGTCACCATCAGGGTTTCATCGCTCATGATGGGAAGGTATGCACCACCGGCCACGCAGGCACCCATTACGGCGGCAATCTGGGTGATACCCATCGCGCTCATTTTCGCGTTGTTACGGAATATTCTTCCAAAATGTTCTTTATCGGGGAAAATCTCATCCTGCATCGGGAGGTAAACACCGGCGCTGTCTACGAGGTAAATAACGGGCAGGTGGTTTTCCATAGCGATTTCCTGTAAGCGCAGGTTCTTCTTTCCTGTGATCGGGAACCAGGCTCCGGCTTTCACCGTCTGGTCGTTCGCGACCACAAGGCACTGGCGTCCGCTCACATACGCCATTACGGCTACGGTACCGCCTGCAGGGCATCCGCCTTCCGCCTCATACATGCCAAAGCCCGCCAGTTGCCCGATCTCCACTACCGGCGCGTTTTTATCACACAAATAAGCAATGCGTTCGCGGGCCGTTAGTTTACCCCGCTCTTTTTGTTTGGCGATGGCTTTTTTGCCGCCACCCAGACTAACTTCGTCGAGGTGCCGGCGCAGTTTCGCCAAAGCCTGTTTCATGGTGTCTTCCTGTTGGTTAAAAGTGATGTCCATACGGCATTATTTCTTTGTGATGTTAGGTAGTTTTTTAAAAATACGGGTTTTCCCAACAGAAGGCGTTGTAAGTTTGTTGCAACTTGGTTGAACAGAAAGGTATGAAGCAAGGAAAGTTCCCCTGGAAATGGATTGTGGCAATAGTGCTGGTCATCGGTATCAAATGGTTCTCCGTACACCATCCGTTGGTGGAACGGTATTATTCCAATGGCGTTTACCCACCGCTCGCGCGACTGCTCCGTACCATATTCGGCTGGCTTCCTTTCAGCCTGGGCGATGCGTTGTATGTGCTGCTACCCCTTACCGTTATATGGTGGATGGTGCGCTGGATCAAGAGAATACTGAAACGGCAATTGCCTGAAAAATGGGCTATACTGATGTTGAAGCAGGCCGGAGGTTTGGCTGTAACGATTTATATCTGTTTCTACATGTTGTGGGGATTGAATTATTCAAGGCTTGGGGTGCGTGAGGTCTTAAAGCTGGATGTCCATGCTTATGAAACGGCCGAACTGGTTACAGTGATGGAAAGAATCTCTTCCAAACTTACTGCGGAAGCAAGGTTGGTGAATGAAGCGCACCGAGATTCACTAAAAAAGATGCGTTTTATGCGCACAGAAGTGCAGAAAGCGTACAATGCACTGGCGGAGACCATCCCCGAACTTGCATTCCGTAACATGTCGTTGAAAAGATCCCTGTTTGGAAGGGTGGGAAACTATACCGGTTTTTCCGGTTACCTGAATCCTTTCACGAATGAAGCGCACCTGAACCGGACCATACCATACTTCTATCAACCTGCCGTGGCTTGTCATGAGATCGCGCACCAGATCGGTATTTCCAGTGAGGCGGAAGCGAATTTCGTGGGGTATCTTTCCTGTAAATCATCGCCCAGTACTATCTTCCGGTATTCGATCTATTACGATATGTTTTTTTACGGGATGCGCGAATTAAGAAGGAGAGACAGTACGCTGGCCAAAGGGTTCCTTGAAAACGCGCATCCACAGGTGAAAAAGGACAGGGCCGCTTATAAGAAGTTCCTCGATGAACACCGGTCCGTACTTGAACCGATGGTAGACAGTTTCTATGATGCTTATCTCCGGGCGAATGAACAATCTTCCGGTATCCGGAGTTATGATGAAGTGATCGGGTTACTGATGGCCTGGTACAGGAAGCACGGGCTGGAAGCAATATGATACTGTTCCTGCACCGTGGTACAAACCTTGCAAACATTGTTCAAACCGGCAGTATGAAACTATTGATAGCACTACTTATTCCCCTTGCAGTTGGCTTTACCGGCAGTTACTTCACTACACCTGAGATACAAGGGTGGTACAGCACGTTGAACAAGCCATGGTTCCAACCGCCAAACTGGTTGTTTGGCCCTGTGTGGACGAGTCTTTATATTTTAATGGGAATCGCCATGTACCTGATCTGGAAGCAGCCAGACAGCACGCCTGGTAAAAAAGGTGCTTTGTACGTTTATGCGGTACAACTGGTGTTCAACTTTTTCTGGTCGATGATCTTTTTCAGGTTCCATGCCCTAGGCTTCGCGATGGGCTGGATCGTTGTGCTGTGGTTGCTCATCCTGCTCACCATCTTTCGTTTCAGCAAAATATCTTCTACGGCGGCCTGGCTGCTGGTACCTTATATCAGTTGGGTGAGTTTCGCTTCCATCCTGAATTTCACGATCTGGCAGCTCAATTAGAACTTGTTCTTCCACATCATACTTTCCACGGGCCGGTTGGGCTGACCGCTGTACTTCGCATTTTGTTTCTGGTTGTATTTTACTTCAATTTCACCTTCAACGGGAAAGTAAATGAGTTGACCAACTGGCATGCCATGGTACACGCGCACCGGTTGTTTCACGGATATTTCCAGTGTCCAGTTGCCGCAGAAGCCCACATCTCCCTTGCCGGCAGTGGCATGAATATCGATACCGAGCCTTCCCGTGGATGATTTTCCTTCCAGGAAGGGGACATGTGCATGTGTTTCCGTGTATTCTTCGGTAACGCCTAGGTATAGAACGTTTGGCTGCAGTACGATCCCTTCTTCAGGAATTTCGAAATGTTCGATGGTATTGTGTTTGCGGGCGTCCAGTTCTGTGTCCTTGTAGGTGGCCAGGTATTTGCCCAGGTGCACGTCGTAGGAATTGCTTCCCAGGCTGCTCCTGTCGTAGGGTTCAATTAAAATGGTGCCTTTCGCTATTTCTTCCAGGATGCGCTTGTCAGATAAAATCATACCGCTTGTTCTCTATAATTCGTGCAATATTACCCCGTTTGCCGGGAATTGCCGAATTTGCCGGAAGAATTTCATTATGCCACTGATACTCATTAAAGAACCGCAGCAGGAAACAAAGCTCGCCGTATGGGAAATTGCCGAGGAAGAAACATTTTTCCAGCAAAAAGCTTCCGTACAGCGGGAGATCGCGCACCCGCAGAAGCGTTTGCAACACCTTGCCGGGCGCTACCTGCTGAAAGAACTTTTCCCTGATTTTCCAGCCCACGAAATCGCTGTGGCGCCTACACGAAAACCTTTCTTACCAGGTGATGCTTTTCATTTTTCCATTTCCCATTGCGCCAACCTGGCCGCCGTAGTGGTAAGCCGGGATAGGAGAGTGGGGGTTGATGTGGAAAAGATCACGGAGAAAACCGTGAAGTTGAAAGGTAAATTTCTGGATGCCGATGCCCTCGCTCACTTCGATGCCTGGGTGAAAAGAGCCGCGGCATTACCGTTTTTTCACGGTGATCCCGAAGCATTGTGCGCCACATTAACCTGGAGCGCCAAAGAAGCCATGTTCAAATGGTATGGCCTGGGGAACGTGGACTTCAGGAAACAAATGCTGGTGCGCTCCCTTTCTTTCAAAGACGACGGCAATGTGCTTATGGACGGCGTTTTTATGTTGAAGGAGCCTTTTCCGCTGAAACTACATGGCCTTGTACTGGGCCAAGAAGTACTGGTATGGACGATCTCCTGAGGTTATTCCTCCGCTTCTGCTTCGGGTTCTTCCAATAGCTTCAGGTCTATAATGTCCTGCCCCGCGATCCCTTCAATGGAACCTTTGAAATGTGCAGCGTTCAGCAATACTTTCTCCAGTTGTTTCTCCCGTGCTTTCCATAGTTTTTCCATGGTGTCCCGTTCGCGTTGAATAGACAGCTTCATAGATAAAAATCCTTCCCGGATCGCTTTCCATTGTTCCGCGAATTCATTGCTGGTGAGGTAATCGTACAGCATGTGCATTTTATCGCCTTTGTTCTCCTGGGAACGGGCGGCCTGCGCCACGCGCAAAATACCGTCGCGAACCAGTGAAGAAACGGAACGTATCTCGTGGAAATTACAGATCCACACACCGTCTTTTTCTCCGAAGCCTTCCATGTCTTTGGGCATGGCCTGGGTCACAATGATGGCGATATCGGCTTTAAGGCTGCGCATATCGCTTTTCAGTTTTTCGATCCAGTCGTTGGAGAAATCTTTGGTGCGTTTGCTTTCATAAATGATGCGGCCGCATTCCTGCCCGATGTTGTTTCGTACTATCTGGATGCAATCCGCGCCCCGCACGCCTTTGCCCACTTCTTCGATCAGGTCGAACGGGTGTGTCGACCGCAACAGGGCTTCCAGCGCCAGTTCCTGGATCTCGCCCTGGAGTTGCATGGAGCCTTGTTCTGCCCTGCGCTTCATTTCTTCCGCCAGTTTTTTCTGGTCGTCCAGTTGTTTTTCCAGTTCTTTCAAGCGCAGTTGGAACTCGGTTTCGCGGGCGGCATTCTTCTGTTCTTCCAGTTGACGGATATCTTCTGCGATACGGGACCGCTCTTCCTGTAATTTTTTCTGAACGGATATTTCAAGCTCTTCTTCCTTGCGGCGAAGGGCCTCTTCCTTCTGCATGAATTCCAGTTGCTGTTTCCGCGCTTCTTTCAACCTTTCTTCGTTCTCCGTTTTTTCCTGCTGCAACAGCGTGATCCTGTTCTCAAAATCAGCGGCAATGTTGCGGCGCATGTTTTCCTCCATCTGCTGCGCGAACTGTTTTTTCTCCAGTTCTGCCTGCTCTTTGAGTTGCAACTCTTTCTGCCGGGCTTCTTCCTGCCACAACTTTTCTTTCTGCCGCAGCAAATCTTCCTGTTGACGGGTTTGTTGCTGCATTTCTTTTTCCTTTTGCAGAAACAATTCCTCTTTCTGGCGGAATTCCTCATTTTTGGAACGCACGAACTCCTCCATTTTTCCACGCAGTTCTTTCTTGTATTCTTTGGCCACCGCTTCTTCCATCTGGAATGGGGTGCCGCAGTTCGGACATTTTATTTCGTTCAGCATAATCAGTGCTCCGCTTTAATAATCAATGAGGTTAGAAACCAGGGCCTACAAAAGGCTATGGGCAATCAGCCCGATCAGTAAGGCTGATCCCAGGCTCAGCAACGAGCCAATCAGCAAATATTCCGTTTTCGCTTCCATCGGGTTGCTCTTTTCATACAATGGTCTTCCTTTTTCAGAAAAACGCAGCAAACTTTTCGCGGCAATGAGCAGACCCACCGCCCCGAATTCACCTTTGATCACCAACAGGAAGATGATCATCCTTTCAATAATACCAATCCATTTGCCTGCGTTGGCCAGACTTTCCGCATCAGGTATCCGGTTGCGCCATTTTTTGGTAAGTTGTCCGATCAGGATACCTGTTGGGGTGGAGAGTAGTACCAGCGAGGTAACCACAATCCAGAAACGGTTATTTTCTCCCAGTTGATACAGTGTTTCCACGATGCTTTGCGGGGTGAAAAAAACATAACACCAGGCTATCATAAGCACGATAAAATGAAGCGCCTGGTCGGCGAGGAAGATCAACGCGTTCTGCTTCTGGTAAGATTTCCAGCCATCAATAATCGCGTGCGTCACAAAAATAAACAACGCCACGTCCCAGTGTTTCGCACCCGTGAGCAACCAGGCCACAACCGCCGTTACCAGCGCATGGAGGTACAAATGGGGGGCCGCAAAATGTTTGGCATTTCGGCTGTCGATCCACTGTTTGGGCTGTAGCAGGAAATCGGTGAGCAGGTGTGCCAGGATAAGCTTGATGAGCCAGGTGTATTTTTCGTCCATTAGGCTAAAGTTACTACTTGTTTATAGTCGTTCAGCAATTGAGCAATCTCCTGCCACTTGGCCGCTTTAAGTTGGCGGTTGATGGTGGGTTGCGACTTGTTCAACCGCTCCGATATTTCCTGTTGGGTGGTATGGCCCAGCATTTCAAAGATCACTTCCGATTGTTTGCTGGTGAGTTCGTTGAAAAGGCCATCGGCATACCGTGCGATAAGCGCATAGAGCAACTGTGTTTTTCTGTCTTCGTCTCCGGTGAAAATACCGAGCCTTTTTTCCTGCTTCACCATCTCGTCGAACTGCCGTCCCGATAATAGGAACGCGCTTCCTTTCGCCGTGCCCAGCGATTGAAAAGGTGTTTCCACCGTGCCGATGCCGATGCTGGCCCGGATGTCTGACAAGGGCATCGAAGCATCCGGTGCGGGAATACTTCTTGCCGCGGCCCTGGCCCGCAGTGTCCAGTCCAGTGCTTCCGTAGCTTCCGGGAAATAAGCCTGGAAACTATCGCCACGGTAAAACTCCAGTTTGTTTTCTTTCCCTGTTATCGCGTGAAGTTGCTGCAATAGCGCTGCTTCCTGCTCCGCTGTGAGCGAAGAGGATTGTACAATATCACCGGTTACAATGGCATTTTTCATTATAGCTAAATTAAGCTATTTTTATTATTTATAGCTTTTTTATACTATAAATTAAAATTATTGATGAAAAACACTATAAGAGGGAAAAATATCACAAACCCATAAGCCGGATTCTGTTACCCGAAGGCGCTGTCATTTATCTGGCACAACCATTACTGGCTGCGTCTATCTGCCTACCCTCCGGTCTTTCCGCCGAAGGCGAAAAAAGGCGAGCCACCCCGGACCGGTTTACATGGCATTTCAGCATGAAAGGTTTACCCGCCCCTGGTGTTACCACCCGGGACCGTGGGCGCTTACCCCACATTTTCACCCTTACCCGTATGCTTACGCGTAGCAGGCGGTTATTTTCTGTGGCACTTGCTCTCCCGCCTTTCGGCGGGGCCGGCCGTTAGCCGGTTCACTGCTCTGTGCTGTCCGGACTTTCCTCATTCACCGAAGGTGAACGCGACAGCGGGTTTGTGATGCGGCAAAGGTAGTTGTTAAAACTTGAAATAAACTTCCGTTGCGCCATAACCGTACCAGGGATGGTACTGGTGTACAAAGTGTTTCACCTCTTTACGGTGTTTGAGTATTTCGTGCAGCTCATCTTTCAGTTTGCCGGTGCCCACGCCGTGTATCACCGTTAGTTGAGGGAGGTGATGCATGTACACTTTGTCGAGGTGTTTTTCGAATGTCCGTAACTGGTAGTCTAGGATTTCTCCTTTCCCCATCGATTTCCAGTCTTCCCGGAGTTTCTCAATGTGGAGGTCTATCGTAGTTTGAACACTTTCGGCGCCCCTGCTTTTTTTGTTGGTGATTTTAAAGCCGGAGGCGGAAAGTTTGCCCAGGTCAAAAGCGTCGGCGGTGGGGAGATCGGGAGCATGGTCCTCCGCGCTGCGGTCAGGATAATCGGCGAAGAGTTGGTGTGCGAACAGGGCCTCACCTTTTTCTTTCAGTTGTTCAATCTTTGAGAAAAGCTGTTTTGCCTTCATTTTATGCGCGGCCTCAAAATACGGCGCCTTGCTTACGATCTGTTTGCTGAGGGAGAACTCGAACCAGAACTGCGGGTTATCGTTCATGTCCTCGAAAGGCACATCATGCAGGTAAAAATCGTGGAATGCAGCCACCTGATTTTTCAGTTCAAAAACAGTATCGGAGTGGCCTTCCAGTTTGTACGTGAACTGCAGGTCGTAAGGGGAATTGTTTTGCAGGTGGATTTTCAGCGTGGTAACATAATCGTCACCAAATTCATCGGTACGGAAAACGGGGAGGAAGGCGAGCCATACGCCGGTGGCCTCACGCGGTGCGGTGGTTTTCTTCTTTTCGCGCGGCACATCGTCTATGAATACCTTTTTTTTGGGCGCTTCCGGGAAAAGTTTTTTCTCGGTGAACCGCTTGAAATAAGGAAAATCGATCTGGTCGGTATAGGCGGGGAATTTCACGCCACGCACTTCAATCATCACCATTTTTTCGTTCATGATCTCAATCACCCTGCCTTCTTCATTGGAGTGCAGCACTATAATCTGGTCGCCAACTTCATATTTCATGGTGCAAAGGTAGGAGAGATTCTCCAAAAGAAGTGGGGTGGTTGGGCGTGCCCCTTCGGGTCGGGCTATCCGCTGCAAGTCCGCCCGCTTCGGCCTCCGGCCTTGCGGTTACGGGCTTTCCGCTGCTATCCCTCACGCGGACCACACAAGATTTTTCACGCGATTGCTTCCTGCTTCGTTCCTCGCAGCCTCGCAAAGACGCAAGGAAACAAGGGCGCAAGGAGCGGTTAGATTTTTTATCTGGCTGGTTTTGTTCCAGGGAAATGGTGGTGGCGTTAGCTTTCATCAAATAAAGTAGTTGCCAGCAATGGCTTCACGCACCCATTCCTCGCAGGGGGAAAGGATACAGGGAACTGTTAAGGGATGGCTGGCGGAAGAATATTTTCTCGCAACGACGCAAGGACGCAAGGCGTTGTTTGTGTTTGAGGAGGTTTCTTTAAAAGGGTATATTTTTTCACGCAATGACGCCAGGGAGCAAGGACGCAAGGAGCGGTTGAAGTGTAATTTGTGGAGGAATATTTTCTCGCAATGGCGCAAAGACGCAACGTTTGGCTGTTGTGTTATTAGCTGCTTTTATATTGGAATCATGTCATTTCCTTGACAACGTTAATTGATGGTTGTAAACTTATGATGAAGGGGTGCTTGTTGTTGCTTCAGGATGTTTTTTCTTCTTGCTTTATGCATCCAGCTTCGTTCCCCGAAGCCTTACAGCCCCGCAACGATAAAGCACAACGTTGGACAAACTTAATTATACCCCACACCATTCGATAAGACAAAACATTGCCCCTCTCCCCTGGGAGAGGGGCAATGTGAGGCCAAAAAAGCCCGCTACTCAGCGGGCCTTACTTCTCTTGATTGTAAACACTAAAAATGAACTGCTTTATTTCTGTGCGAAACCTTCTTTCTTGTTGCCGAATTCTACATAGAACTGCTGCATCAGTTCAGCATCGCTTGCACGGAGGTGATCCGCCTGCAAAGAGGCCAGGATGATCTTCGGCGTAAACTCGTTCTTGAAACGGGTTACGATATCGGCATCTGCTTGTTGAGCAGCGGCATCGTTCCAATTGAAACCGATCAACTTTGGCTGCGCTTTCATGAAGTTTTCCACTGATTCAACATCTGCAACGTTGGCATTGGTGAAATTGAATGCTACTTTAGGAGCAGCAGCTTCGTTGAAGTTGCGGATGATTTCCATTTCAGCTACAGCGCCCGACTTGCGAAGGAAGCTGAAATCGATGGAACCGAATTCCTTCAGGAAATTACCGTACACTTCCGCATCAATCGCTTGCAGGTTCTGCCTGAAGCTGATCTTTGTTTCAGCAGTTTTTCCTTTTACAGGAGTAGAGAGCATGATCTGCTCGCAGCACACGGTGGTGTCTTTTACAGATGGGGCAATACCTTTTTCGATGGTGGTATCGTCTTGTACAAATGACTGGTTGCCTATAAAAAAGGTCACCAGGGTGAGCATCATAAAGATGCGGTTAAGGATTGTTTTTGTGTTCATGGCTATTTTGTTTTCCGTTTTCATGTTATAAGTGTTGTGGTGTTCCGTATTTGATATAACAAAGATAGTGTTTAAAGCTGGTACTATGCAATACATAATACTATGTTTGGTTTTAAATCAGGATAAATGGTTGTTTTTTCATTTGATCCATCTTACCTCCTTCTCTGCTCTAATAGTTCTCTCTGTGTTCGCCTGATACGGCATTCAATCGTGGAGCCTTTCGGGTGCTTTCCCCGCGCCGGGAAAGTTGCTACTTGAAGTCTGATTCAACGATGCAAATGTACTGCGCGTTTTCAGAATCCGGAAATATTTTTTGGATAAACGGCAAAATTATAGGCTTAATGCCCTGTTTTATGTTTTCGTTAACGGACATTTTCCTGTGAAAGAAGGGTTTCGCAGGATGACTAATCGGCTGTTTTGAGGGCTGAACTGAGTATATTGATGTATGAACCGGCTATTTCAGCCTGTTTCCCAGGTATCCCGCGATTTCCATAAGCCAGGCGATGCCGATATGGATAAATAGTCCTCCGGCAATGGATTTTGTGCGCCAGGCAATGATGCCCAGCAATAACCCGCCGAAAAAAGAACTGATGCATTCGCCCAAAGGCTTCCCAAAATGGATGGAACAATAGAAGGCGGCCATGGGTAGAATGGCCATTGGTCCGGCAAAATGTACCATGCCTATTGCGAGCAGCCCCCTGAAAAAAAGTTCGATCCCAATAAAATCGGTGGCATAACTGAGTTCGTACAGGAAAATCATCCAAACCCGGCGAAAGCCGCTCTCCGGCAGGGGAAGTTTGCTGAACTTGGGGTAATAGTCAATAAAAGAAGGAAGCATGGCGGCTACCGCGATGAGCGGAACCATGATCCCCAGCATAATAAGGTAAGCGTAAATATGCTTGTTTTCGGGGTAGGAAAGTCCCAGGACGGGACTGCCAGTTTTGAGGTAGCGCCATACCAGCCACATGGCGATGGTGAGGAGCAGTAACTTCAGTGGCGTGTTCAGTATCCTGGACCAATACGCAGGATTCTGCTCTTTAAATAGTGCTTCCAGCGAGGAAAGAATAGTGGTGGAACTCACCTTGAAAGCGAACAACGCCGCGATCACCAATACCAGTCCGGCAAGGGGAACCAAAGGAACTTTCATGGTATTGCAGGCGATGCACAAAAGGAATGGTAAACCATAAGTAACACTATATAATATAGTATAACCTGCCCAGCGGGAGAAGCCCTGCCAGCGCGATAAGTGCGCGTCTAACTGCCACCTGTAATTGATGAATACAATCAGTGCCGTGAATGCGGTAACCAGCGCCAGTAATAACTTGTCGGTATTTTTCCAGTAATCCTGGATATAGCCAAGAATGTCGTGCATGCTCCAAGATAGGCAAAAAACCTGCCTAGGTGTTCACCGACTGGAAAGCGGATTTTATTTTTTCCGGAAGTTGGGATTCGATCATCTTCTCGGAGAGAAGGATCATGTTTTTGAAGGCGAGCGCATGCGATATGCCGTGTCCGATGATCACGGGTTTGGAAACGCCCAGTACCGGGGTTCCGCCGTAGATTTCGAAATTGAAGCGGTCGAAGTACGCGTCTTTCAGTTGACGTGCCTGCGCCAGGTCGTAAAGTGATTCGGCCATTTTAAGGATCACGTTTCCTGTGAATCCTTCACACACCATTACATCACTTTTATCCTGGAAAATATCGCGTCCTTCGATGTTCCCGACAAAGTTGATGGAAGTCGTTTCTTTTAAGAGGGGATAGGCGGCTTGTGCGAGCAGGTTGCCTTTGCCTTCTTCTTCGCCAATGTTCACCAGTCCAACGCGGGGAGCCTCAATACCCAGCACGTGTTGGGCATACAGTGAACCCAGCACACCAAATTGTTGCAGGTTTTCCGGTTTACAATCTGCATTGATGCCCACATCGAGCAGCAGACCGGTACCACCGTTTTCTTTGGGGATGATGGTGGCGATGGTGGGGCGGAGTACACCTTCAATGGCTTTGATGGTGTACATGGTACCAACAAGCATTGCACCGGTGTTTCCGGCGCTGATGAAAGCGTCTATCTTACCATTGGAAAGGAGGTAGAACCCGATGGCGATGGAGGACTGTTGCTTTTCCTTCAGCGCTTTGGTGGGGTGTTCGTTCATTTCTATAACCTGGGGAGCATGTACAATCTTGAACTGCGCCGCATCCAGGCCTTCTTCTGAGAGCATGGGCAGGAATTTATCCTGGTCGCCTATCAGATACAGGTTTGCCGGAGTTGTCGATTCAGATAAGTACAGCTTAAGTGCCTTAACGGCTTCAAGTGGGGCGAAATCGCCGCCCATCATATCTATTCCGATGTTCATCTCCGGCAAACTACTAAAAGTATATGAACGAATTGTAAAAACTACTTACTTTTTAATGGGAGCGGTTTCAGAAACCAACTGTCCTTTGTAGTACAGCTTCCCTTCGCTCACGTGTGCGCGGTGGCGAACGTGTGTTTCGCCCGTAGTGCTGTCTACACTCAGGGTAGCACCTTCCGCCTTGTAATGTGTTCTTCTTTTAGCACTACGCTGTTGTGAATGTCTGCGCTTCGGATTTGGCATAACACAATTTTTACAGGTTTTTAAATTTATCCAGATCTTTCCAGATCGGGTTCGTTGACTGATTGTTTCCGGCGTTCATCTTCTTCAGCATCTCAAGCACTTCTTTATTGCAATGAGGGCCGCCGATCTCGTCTTCCCCGCACATTCTTTGTAAAGGAATGCTCAGGTTAACGAATTCATAAATCCAGTCGGAGAGGTGCAGGTGACTTTCCGTTTTTGATATATAATATACATCCGGATCGTCTCCATTCGCGTTCATCTCTTCAGGATTCTCCACGAGTTTTACAAGCACATTGAATTCATCCCACAATTCCATTGGAAGCTGGTTGCCACAACGGTCGCAATTTACTTCCACGGAACCACCCACTTCAAACTTCAGCATCATGAAACCGGTGTTCTTTTCCAGTGTCAGTTTCACCAATGCGCGGCTGTTCCTGAATTCCTGTTCCTTATATTGCTCAAAGAACTTATCTGTTACTTCGTACTGAAACTCATGAAATCCGGGCTTCAATCCTACAAAAGCGATCTCAAATTCCCTTCGGCTGTTCATTGAGTAGCATTTTAAAGAGTTTGCAAAGGTAGATAAATTTATTGAATTTCAGCGGGAAGATTTAATTTTTTTAGGCTGAAACGGCTATTCCTTCCTTCGGCAGCTTACTTGTGGTAAA
Source organism: uncultured Flavihumibacter sp. (assembly GCA_946482545.1). Next base: position 21,950 of record CAMLRX010000041.1, read on the forward strand.
CGACCAGTTCGCATTTGTTCCTGGTACTGCGTTCCACGGAAGGTATTTTGTCCTGCGCTTCTGCCTCCATCAATTTAAGTAACTGATCCACAGCTTTTTCACCCAGGCCGTAAGGGTGTTCCTCCACGGAGGCCACCAGCGGATAATTCATATATCGGAAAGAAGGGGAGTTGCCGAAGCCAACGAATTCCACGGCAGGATGGCCCAGGGCCAGCGCATCAAGTGCCACATGGTCCTTGAACGCAAGTACCGCTGTTGGCGGCTCCGCCACACGCATCATCTTCCCGAACGCGGTTTCCGTTCCGGATCGGCTGAGGTCCGATGACTGGATCCAGCCCGTTTGTAGTTTAATGCCCGCTTCCGCCAGCGCCGCCTTAAATCCTTCACAACGTTCAACACTGGTCACCAGGTTGTCCGGCCCCATAAGGTGTCCGAGTTTGGTATGACCTCGGGCAATCAGGAAACGTGTCGCATCCTTCGCAGCCTCGAATACATTGTTGGAAACGGAGTAGATGGCATCGGTATCGGGTACCCGCACAAAATATACAACGGGGATGCCTACCTGTTCCAACTGCCGGATATGGTCAAAATCCCGTGTTTGTTTGGTAACGGTGATGATTACCCCATCCACGCGCTGCAGCAACATCGTTTTTACGAGGTCGCGTTCCCGGTCGGGGTCCTCGTGCGACTGGCAGAGCAGGGTAATGTAATTGTTTTGCCTTGCCACGGCTTCCATGCCGCTTACGGCTTCCACATAAAACTGGTCGCGCAGCGAAGGCATGATCACGCCCAGTTGAAACGATTTTTTTTGTTGGAAAAAACGTGCAGCCTGGTTCGGAATATAATTCAGTTCCTTCGCCTTCGCCTTTACTCTTTCTTTGGTAATTGCGCCGATGGCCGGATGGTCGTTCAGTGCCTTGGACACAGTTGAAACCGACATTTTCAACAACTTCGCGATCTCAACTATGGTAACGGCTTTTTTCATTTTTCTGGTGTGGGGGGTGAAATTAAGCATTTTCAGATTTCTTCAATCGTTGGAATAGGAGAACACTGCTTCCGGCCGGTAATTCCGTGCGTTGTATAACTTACCTTGTGCTGGAAATTTACAAAAATGTCTAACGATCTATCTGCGGCAGGGGCCGCATCTCCATCCATGCGTCAGTTTTCATTAGAGGGTAAAATAATATTGGTTACGGGCGCCACGGGCGTTTTGGGCGAAGCATTTGTACGGGCCATCGCCGAAGCCGGTGGAACGGTGGTATTGCTCGGCAGGAATGCCGCGGTGGCGAAGGAAAGAACGGACCTGCTGATTTCCCAGGGCATGAAAGCCGGCTATCATGTTTGTGATGTGTTGAACCAGGAAGCGCTGGAAGCGGTGGCCGAAAAAGTACTGTCCGAATATGGCGCCATTCACGGACTGGTGAACGGGGCAGGCGGCAACAAACCCGGCGCGGTGATCATGCCCGACCAGGACCTGTTCTCGCTGGATGTTCCTGCTTTGCAGGACGTATTCAACCTGAATCTTTTCGGGACGGTACTGCCTTCTATGGTGTTCGGAAAGCACATCGCCGCGGCAGGCGGAGGCAGTATCGTAAACATTTCGTCGATTGCGGCGCAGCAGGTGCTCACGCGGGTACTGGGCTATTCCCTGGCCAAAGGTGCCGTGGACAATTTCACCCGCTGGATGAGTGTGGAGCTTGCCTTGCGCAAATACAACAACACAAGGGTGAATGCCATCGCCCCGGGCTTCTTCCTGGCGGAACAGAACAGGAGATTGCTCCTGAACGACGATGGATCACTCACCCCGCGCGGACAAGCCGTTATTTCCAATACACCATACGGACGTTTCGGTAATCCGAATGAACTTACGGGTGCGTTGGTTTGGTTGCTGAGTGACGCTTCCGCCTTCGTAACCGGAGAAATCATCCGCGTGGATGGTGGCTTTGGTGCATGGTCCGGCGTTTAATTCAACCGGAATCCGTAAATTCCACTACTTCAAATCATCTTATTCATCCATAAATCACGACTTCCATTATGAAATTTGCACAAACCTGGCGCTGGTTCGGTCCCGGCGACCCCGTTTCTCTCCGCGATGTACGCCAGACAGGCGCCACTGGTATTGTTACCGCACTCCACCAGGTGCCACACGGTGAAGTATGGACCACCGAGGAGATCCGGAAAAGAAAAGAAATGATTGAAGCCGCAGGGCTTACATGGGATGTGGTGGAAAGTGTGACCATACATGAATCCATCAAAACACATACCGGCGACTACAAAAAATACATCGGTTTCTACAAGGATTCCTTGCGCAACCTTGCTGCTGAAGGCATTAAAATCGTAACCTACAATTTTATGCCCGTGAACGACTGGACCCGCACCAACCTGGATTATCCCATGCCCGATGAATCGAAGGCGCTTTATTTTAACTGGGTGGACCTGGCCGTTTTTGATATTTATATCCTGAAAAGAGACAATGCTTCAGATAGCTATCCCGCTGATATCCTGAAAGAAGCCGAACAGCGCCACGCGTCTTATTCCAAAGAACAACTGGAAGAACTCGCGGGCATCGTGATGTTCGGTATTCCCGGCGAAAAGAAATCGACTGTAACGGAAATGCGTGAGAAACTGAAGGTGTACGACGGTTTCTCTCATGCCGATTTGCGGGGGAACCTGAAATCATTCCTTTCCGAAATCGTGCCTGTGGCCGATGAACTGGGGATGCAACTCGCCATTCACCCCGATGATCCTCCGTTCGATATCCTGGGTTTGCCCCGTGTGGTGAACAAGCAGGCAGATTATGATTATATCCTTGGTGAAGTGCCAGGCGCCTCCAATGGCGTTTGCTTTTGTACCGGTTCTTTGGGTGCCTCTCCGCAGAACGACCTGGTGGATATGGCCCGGAAAATAGGCGACAAAGTGCATTTCATTCACTTGCGTAATGTGAAGAAAGACGCGCAGGGCAACTTTTTTGAAGATGACCACCTGGGCGGAGACGTAGACATGTACGCCGTGATGAAGGAACTGCTGAAAATTCAACAGGGTAAACCTGCGCCAATACCATTCCGTCCGGATCACGGCCACCAGATGATGGATGACCTCACGAAAGTGACGAATCCAGGTTATTCCGCCATCGGAAGAATGCGCGGACTTGCGGAACTCCGTGGACTGGAACTGGGTATTTGCCGGGAGAACGGCTGGTAATTCACGCTAAAAATAACGAACATGCAAGCCACTGATATGGTGCAGGAAGGGAAACCTTTCCTGCATCCCGATTTTCTGCTGGAATCGAAATTAGCTTCCGAACTGTACCACGATGTGGCGGCGGATATGCCCATCATCGATTACCACAACCATCTTTCGCCCGCTGATGTGGCCAACAACAGGCGCTTCGGGAACATGACGGAAATCTGGTTGCATGGCGACCACTATAAATGGCGGGCCATGCGTGCAAATGGGATCAATGAGGCATTCATCACCGGTAAAAGTTCAGACCAGGAGAAGTTCAGGCACTGGGCCGCTACCGTGCCACGCACCCTTCGAAACCCGCTGTACCATTGGTCGCACCTCGAATTGCTGAACCCTTTCGGTATAAATGAATTGCTCAATGCCGCCAATGCCGATGCGGTTTATAACCGTTGCAACGAAGTTTTGAAAGATTTTCCCGTTCAAACACTACTGGATCATTATAAAGTAAGCTGGTTGTGCACCACCGATCATCCGCTGGATGACCTGGCGTTTCACCAGAAGGCTGAAGCGGCAATACCCGGTAAAATGTTGCCCGGTTTTCGTCCCGATGCCCTGCTTGACTTTAGTACTCCATTAAAATTCACCGCTTCAAAAGAAGGGTTGGAAAAGGCAACGGGAAAGGATATCCGTAATCTGGCAGATTATATGGATGCTTTCCTGCAGCGAGTACAATATTTCCACGACAATGGCTGTCGCATCAGCGACCATGGTTTCGGTGCCATGCCACAGTTGGCGAACGATGCGGCTGGTCTGGATAAAGCTTTCACGCAGTCGTATGAAGGAAAAACGATCAGTGCCGATCAGGCCGATCAGCTCCGTGGGTTGATCCTCCTGGAATTGTGCCGCAAATACCACCAATTGGGCTGGGTACAACAATTTCATGTAGGCGCCATCCGCAACAACAATACACGTTTGGGCACATTATTGGGCGCTGATGCGGGAACGGATTCCATCCACGATCTGCCGCAGGCGGAGAGAATGTCCGCATTTCTCAACCAGCTCGATACTACTAATCAACTGGCGCGTACGGTAATCTATAACCTGAATCCCGCTGACAATGCGGTTTTCGCGACCATGGCCGGCAACTTCCAGGACGGCAGCATTCCCGGGAAAATACAATGGGGGGCAGCCTGGTGGTTCCTCGACCAGAAAGATGGTATGGAGGAGCAGTTCAAAGTATTGTCGAATATGGGACTGGCAAGCCGGTTCATCGGGATGCTCACCGATAGCAGAAGTTTTCTTTCCTTCTCCCGCCATGAATATTTCAGAAGAATACTCTGTAATTTATTGGCCGACGATGTGTTGAAAGGACTGATTCCTTCCGATAAGAAGATGCTGAAAGAACTGATCCGGGGAATCTGTTATGAAAATGCACGGGAATATTTTTCTAAAGATTAATAAGGTTGGAAACGTTTTCAATTCGTAACTTTCCAACCTTTACAGCAATTTCCGATTATAAAATTTAACTTTCAGTGTCTTTTACTGAGAAATTTTCAGACCGGAATTGCCGGAATTTTACATTTATTGTTGAACGATCACGCTATGCAACCAACTGTATTCTGCTTCGGAGAACCCATGCTCCGGATCATGCCCGATGCGCAAAGCAGCACAGCCACTATCTACAAAGGAGGCGCTGAACTGAATGTGGCCGCCGGATTGGCCCGCTGGAATTTTCCTGTTGAATATGTTTCTGCAATGCCCGATAATGCGCTGGCCAACCAGTTTATTGGTCTGATGAACGGAAACGGTATCGCTACCACACACATGCTCCGAACCGGCGACCGCCTTGGCACCTACTACCTGATGGGAGGAACCGACCTCCGCAACCAGGTGGTGTACGACCGTAAATATTCTTCCTTCGGCATGCTGAAAACAGGACAGTTCAACTGGAATGATATCCTCCAGGAAAATGGATGGCTGCACCTCACCACCATCAATCCTTCTTTGTCAGACGAACTGATGGAAGTTTGTATTGAACTCACCGAAGCCGCGCAGGCAAAGAACATGCGCATCAGCATTGACCTTAATTTCAGGCCCGCGCTCTGGAAGAACCGGAATATACCGGTAGAGAAATTCAGGCAACTCGTGAAGCCGGTGCACCTGTTGTTCGGGAACATATGGTCGGCGGAACAACTGCTCGGAATCCCGGTAAAGGCGCAGATTCAGGCAGATAGCGGGATAGATGAAACAGTGGAAGCCGCGGCGCATTGCAGCGCTGAACTGGAAAAGATCATCCCTTCGCTGAAATACACGGCATTCAGTTTTCGTTTTACCGAACAACTCCCCGGTAAATACATGGCCACCATTCATTCTGGTAGTGAATATGCTGTTTCGCAGATTCATTTTATTGAGGAGATCGTGGACAAAGTGGGCAGTGGCGACAGTTGCATGGCCGGGTTGATCGCCGGGTGCATCAGGGGCAACGAGTTGCAGGAGATCATTGATTTTGCAGCGGCAGCAGCCGTTTCCAAATTGGGACAGCCAGGCGACTGGAACCTGTGGTCTGCGGAACAAATTGAAAAACTTATTACTAAAGTCGTATAACCATGAACGTTATTGAACAGATAGAAAAGGACCGGTTGGTGCCCGTATTTTTTGATGCCGATCCCGCAAGGGCCACGGCTGTGCTGGAACAATGTTATGCCGCGGGCATCCGTTCTTTCGAGTTCACCAACAGGGGCGCCAATGCCGCTGAAGTATTTACCATCCTGAAGCAGAAAGTAAAGGAATCGATGCCGGGAATGTTCCTTGGAATCGGTACGATCTGGAATGAGGAAGAAGCCGAACATTTCATTAACCTGGGCGCTGAATTCGTGGTTTCTCCCGTGGTGAACCCTGCCGTGGCCGATGCCTGCGCCCGCCACCATATTCCCTGGATGCCCGGTTGCATGACGCCTACCGAAGTATACCAGGCCAAAGTTTCCGGCGCTTCCGTAGTGAAGATATTTCCGGGAGCCGTAATGGGGCCAGCATTCATCAAATCACTGAAAGCTGTTTTTCCCACCATGAAATTCATGGTAACAGGAGGCGTAACCACAGAACACGATTCGTTGAAGAAATGGTTTGAAGCGGGTGTTACCGCTGTTGGTATCGGAAAAGAATTGTTGCAGAAAGAAGTGCGTGAAACCTTCGGGTTTATTCAATCCATATAAAAAAGAACCGCTTGCCCAAACAACCCGATAGCACCATACTGGACATTGCCGCGTTGCTGAAACTTTCTCCTGCAACGATTTCCCGTGCACTGAACAACCATCCTTACGTAAAGGAACATACGAGAAAACTGGTTTTGGAAGCCGCTGAAAAACTGGGGTACAGAAGGAATATCCTCGCTTCAGGCTTACGCAACAGGAAGACGAACACCATCGGAATGATTGTTCCCCGCATCTCCATGTTCTTCCATGCCGCGGTAATTACGGCGGTACAAACAGCGTTGTACAACCACGGATACCAATTGATCATCAGTCAATCCAACGACGATCCTGCACTGGAGAAAGAACTGCTGGAAACCTTCCATGCCTCACGGGTGGAAGCCGTGCTGGTGGCCTGTTGCCTACAGACAACAGATTTCTCGGTTTTCGATAAACTCAGTAACAATGGTACGCCTGTTCTTTTTTACGACCGTGTTCCCGGAGCAGACGCAGCCGTAAATATGGTGCGGGGAGATGATGTGCGTGGCGGATACCTTGCGGGTAGCCACCTTTTGGAAACAGGATGTAAACGGATCGCGCACATCAGCGGACCCGTTTCCAGTAATTTATACCGGGATAGAAAAAAAGGATTCCTGCAAGCCATGGAACAGCATGGCGTTCCCGTTCGTGAAACATGGATATTCCACCACGACCTCACGTATGCCAACGCCAGAGCCACACTCGAAAAACTTTTCTCCGGTACCGAAGTGCCGGATGGTATTTTCACTGCCAATGATGTAACAGCACTGGCCGTGCTGGAATTCGCTAAGGAAAAAGGAATAACCGTACCAGGCGCGCTCAAGATCGTTGGCTATTCCAATGATCCGCGTTCCGCCATCGTTAGTCCTGCCATCACCACCATAGAACAGTTTCCCGAACAGGTGGGCGTGATGGCCGGGGAAACCTTACTGGAATTGTTAGACAAAAACACCGGGCATTACCAACAGCTTCATAAAGAAGTGATTACACCCGTTCAACTGATCCGCAGGATGAGCACCTAATAAATGCAGTACTTTTCTGAAAACGTTTTCATATTTTTACCATCCTTTAAACTTACTAGAATATGAATTTTGAAAGCAGGTGGGCCATCGGGCCTTCAGAAGCAAAAAAAATGGACACGCAGGCGTTGAGAGCTAACTTTCACATGGGCGCTCTTTTCCAACCTGATCAGATCAATATTGTGTTGTCGCATTACGACCGCTTCATCACCGCAGGTATTATGCCAGTAAAAGGAACCTTGAAACTGGAAGCGCCGGAAAACATCAAAGCGCCTTATTTTCTGGAAAGAAGGGAACTCGGTCTGATCAATGTAGGTGGAAAAGGAATAGTGACTGCAGATGGCACCACGTATGAGATTGGTTACAAAGAAGCGCTGTACCTGGGTAAAGGCATTCAGGATGTAACATTTGCTTCGGCCGCTGCCGATGCACCTGCGAAGTTTTATATGAATTCCACACCTGCGCACCAGAGTTATCCTTCCGCGCATATTACCCGCGAAAAAGCGGATATCGTGGAACTCGGCGCGCCAGAAACTGCCAACCACCGTGTTATCAATAAAATGATTGTGAACAGTGTAATCCCCACCTGCCAGTTGCAGATTGGTATGACGGAACTGAAATCAGGCAGTGTATGGAACACCATGCCCGCGCATACCCACGACCGTCGGATGGAAGTATATTTCTATTTTGAAGTACCGGAAAACCAGGCTGTATGTCATTTTATGGGAGAACCCCAGGAAACAAGGCATATCTGGATGCAAAACGAAGAAGCGGTGATTTCTCCCAACTGGTCCATCCATTCCGGAGCGGGGACTTCCAACTATACCTTCATCTGGGGTATGGCAGGGGAGAACCTTGATTATGGTGATATGGACCATTGCAAGATCACTGAACTCAGATAAATACATGCATATATGAAAAAGATAACCTTATTTGGCGCGGCAAGCCTGTTGCTGGCAGCATGCGGTACAACCGGGCAAACGAAAATCAGCCTGTCCAATCCATCCGCCTTTGAAAGAAAAGCGGAAGTAGTGGAACTTCCCTGGGCATCCGTGCTTAAGAAGTATCCCGCATTGGATACCACGCAACTGAAAGTAACAGATGCCGGCTCAGGAAAAGAACTTGTTTATCAGATCGAATACAAAGGGGAGCAATCTCCTGTAAACCTGCTGGTGCAGGTGGATATCCCCGCTTCAGGTTCCACCACCATTGCATTGGAAAAAGGAAAACCCGCATCCGTAGCACCGTTAACTTATGGAAGATATGTGCCGGAACGCCTGGACGATTTCGCCTGGGAAAACAACCGCATCGCTTTCCGTATGTATGGCAAAGCACTGGAATCCACACCCAAAGACAATGCTTATGGCGTGGATGTTTGGAGCAAACGTACACCCGCATTAATCATCAATAAATGGTACAAAACAGGTGACTACCACAAAGACAATGGAGATGGACTCGATTATTATAAAGTAGGACGCACATTGGGTGGGGGTGATATTGCGCCTTACACTGCAGACAGCATCTGGTTCCCACTGAATTACCGTACCTGGAAAGTACTGGACAATGGCCCGCTCCGCACTACATTCGAACTGGGCTACGAACCCTGGAACGTAAACGGGCGCACCGTTAAAGCTGTTAAAAGAATTTCACTGGATGCGGGCAGCAGCCTCAACAAAGCCGCTGTTACTTATGAGACTTCAGACAAAAATCCTTTGGATGTGATCACCGGCATCACCAAAAGACCGGAAGCAGGTGGAAACACTGTAACAGATGCAGCCATAGGATTAACCGCTTACGAAGAACCGGCGCATGGTGAAGACGGGGTGATTTTCCTCGCTACCCTGGCCACTAAAAAAGCCGAAACAGCGGAGTTCAAACAGCACCTGGCCACTAAAATGCAGGCGGAGAGCGGCAAACCAATCATTTATTACTTTGGCGCATCCTGGAACAAAGCGGGTTATTTCAGTTCCAATGAAGCCTGGGCCAACTATGTGCGCAATTTTTATCACCGGACACAAGAACCGATTCAAATCAAATTCTAATCATGAGTGTACTGCAAACATTTGATCTTACCGGGAAAACAGCCCTGGTAACCGGCTGCAAACGCGGCATCGGAATGGCGATGGCCGTGGCTTTGGCCGAAGCGGGCGCTGATATCATAGGCGTATCCGCCACCCTGGAACTTTCAGGAAGCCAGGTGGAGAAAGAAGTCCTTGCAACGGGCAGGAAATTCCACGCCTACCAGTGCAATTTCCAGGACAGGGCCGACCTGTACCGCTTCATTAAAGAAGTGCAGGAAGCCCATCATGTAGATATTCTGGTGAACAATGCGGGAACTATCCTCCGCAAGCCAGCCGCGGAACATCCCGATGAATACTGGGATGAAGTGATCGCCATCAACCAGACCGCTGCATTCATTCTCACCCGGGAATTCGGGGCGAAGATGGTGGAAAAGGGAAGTGGTAAAGTGGTCTTCACGGCATCGCTGCTCAGTTTCCAGGGCGGTATCACTGTGCCTGGTTATGCGGCCAGCAAAGGTGCCATCGCCTCCCTCACCAAAGCCTTCGCAAATGAGTGGGCAGGTAAAGGAGTGAATGTGAACGCCATAGCGCCTGGTTATATTTCTACAGACAATACCGCTGCCCTCCGGGCCGATGAAAACAGAAGCAAATCTATCCTGGACCGCATCCCCGCCGGAAGATGGGGCGAACCTTCCGATTTCAAGGGCCCCGTCGTTTTCCTCTGCTCTAATGCAGGCGCTTATGTACATGGCACCTTACTTACCGTTGATGGCGGATGGATGGGAAGATGAACTTTAAAGCTTAAAGACTTGTTAATAAATTCCTGCAAAGGCGTGCTCCACAGCGCGCCTTTGTTATTTGCGGGAATAAGATTTGCCTTCTCCCGATAGTTTGGATGCTAAATAACGTCTAATTCCCCTTCATTGAAAGTGTGTAAGGATGATTAAAATTTACCGGATGAAAAATTTGTGCCTCTTCGTAATTGCCAGTATTTACAGTGTATCGCTCTTCGCCCAGCCTCCGGGTCAGGACGGCCCTCCAAGGGTAAAAGACGGCAAATTGTATGGAAGAATCACCGATGAGAAAACAAAAAAAGGAATAGATGCTGCCTCCGTTCAGTTGTTTGTTGTTAAGGAACAAGACGGTATTTTTAAAGATAGTCTCGTAAGAGGCATGCTCACCAAACCCAACGGTGATTTCAGTTTTGAAGGATTGCCGCTGAATGACAGCCTTAAAATGATGCTCAGCGCCGTAGGCTACGCTTTCATGGAATACGGATTGGATCCCATCGGGGAAACGGGCGCAAGAGATGCGGGCAATATTAAACTTGCCCCCGAAGCCGCGGTACTCGACAATGTGACCGTTACCGCCAGCCGTCCCACCATGCAGATGGGCATCGACCGGAAAGTGTTTAACGTGGAGAAGAATCTGATGGCTACAGGCGGAACAGCGGTGGACATCATGCGCAACATTCCTTCCATTACCGTAGACGTGGAGGGGAACATTGAACTCCGGAACAGTACGCCGCAAATCTTTATTGATGGAAGGCCCACCATTCTAACCTTAGAACAAATTCCCGCCGATAACATCGAACGCGTGGAACTCATTACCAATCCCTCCGCGAAATTCGATGCGGCCAGTGGCGGCGGTATCATCAACGTGATCCTCAAAAAGAACCGCAGGCTCGGTTTCAACGGTACCGTATCTGCAGGTATCGGAACGCCGGAAGTCCTGAATGGCAATGCGAACCTGAATTTAAGAGAAGGCAAATTCAATTTTTTCCTGAGCGGTGGTTTAAACCAGTCAGGTGGAGTGGCCCGGGGAGAAACTTTCCGCCAGAACAAAGTGAATGGTGTTACCGATAATTTCTTCAACCAGTACAACCGAAACGAACGCGACCGTAAATTCAACAACATCAGATATGGGATCGACTATTTCCTCGACAACAGGAATACGCTCTCCATCTCTCAGAACCTTACAGATGGCCGCTTCGCCAACCGTGAAACCCAGGACCAGGAATACCTGAACAGCGCCGGTATCCTCGAAAGAACCGGTTACCGCATTTCCAGCGGAAGAAATGGTTTTAAAAGGAACAACGTTCAGCTCAATTATAAACACCTGTTTAATTCCTCCGGGAAAGAACTTACCGCCGATGCGACTTACAACGCCGGAACGGGCACCAACACCACTAATATCCTGAACACTTATACCAATGCAGATGGTACAGAGTATGCTTCTCCCAGTAACGTTAGAAACGCGGGTTCCAGCGACAACGATCAGTGGACGTTCCAACTGGATTATGTAAATCCTATCAATGATACCCGGAAAATCGAGACTGGTCTGCGCAGCTTCATCAACAACAGCAACAGCCTGTTCAGCACTTTCTCTATCGATAACGCCGGCGCTGAAACCAAACTTCCACTCAGCAACAATTACTCGTTCCGCGAACTTGTTCACGCGGGATACTTTACTTATACCGATCAATTCAAAGGGATCGGCTACCAGGCTGGCTTAAGAACGGAAATATCCGATTTTGAAGGAACACTGATCGACAGTGCCCGCACCTTCGGTTACAAATATCCGAATCAACTGAAAGATATATGGGACGCGCTTTTCCCCAGTTTGTACCTTTCAAAACAAGTGAGTGAGAATACCGAACTTCAATTGAACTACTCCCGCCGCATCCGCCGTCCCGGTTTTCGCCAGGTGAATCCTTTCATAGATATCAACGATCCCGTGAACCTGCAGCAGGGTAATCCTGAACTGCGTCCCGAGTTCACCAATTCGCTGGAGTTTAATTTAAGTCAGCAGTATAAAAAAGGCAATTTCCTCGGTGTCATCTATTACCGCAACAACAACGGCGACATCACCCAATACAGCGATACCATCAGCGCAGCGCAGTACCAGCAACTGAACAACGCTGCCGTTGATCCCAACGCCATCCTGAATACATACATCAACGCGCAAAGCACCAACAGGCTGGGCCTGGAACTTACTTTACAACACAAGTTCACCCGCAATTTTGATATCGTACCCACCATGAACTTCCAGTACAGGAAAGTGAATGCCAATGTGGGCGACCTGAACCTCAGCAACGAAGGTTTCAACTGGGAAAGTAAACTGATCGTGAACTACAAGATCACCAATGCCGCCCCCGTTTTCAACAACCTCGGCTTCCAGGTAACAGGCGAATATGAATCTCCGGAGATCATCCCGCAGGGAAGAAGGAAAGAGCAATATGGTGTGGATTTCGCGATGCGTAAAGACTTGTTTAAAGACAACAAAGGGAACATCACTTTCGCAATCGATGATGTATTTAACTCCAAACGTTTCGGCACCATTTACGATACCGATGCTTTCTACCAGGATTCTTATCGCCGTTGGCGTGTAAGAACTTTCAGGGTAACACTGAGCTATCGCTTCGGAGATAATAATTTCTCGTTGTTCAACAGGAGAAGAGGCGGTGGGGAAGAAAGGAGCGGGGATGATATGGAGGGGTGATCTGGCGAGTTTTTTCACGCAACTGCTTTGTGCTTCGCACGGCGCAGACGCTAGGGAGCAAGGACGCAAAGGTGTTGTTTGTGTTTGGAGCGTTTCCGTGAATATTTTTTTTCTCGCAACGGCGCGCTGCTTCGTTCCTCGCAGGCGCAACGTTAGAGCACTATTTAATTTTTTCCTGATTGATTGGGGAAGAGGGTAGTCTTAGTCCTAAATATTGCAATGATTGTATGCATACAATCATTGCAATGTGTTAATTGCTGACTAATGACGTAATATGAAGCGTTTCTTATTCCTGATTGAAAATCATGGAAATGAAACTCGATAATCCAATTGGGGATATAAGGCAAAGTTCTTTTCTAAAAGTAAGTTCTCCCAATAGAACAGCCTCTGCGTCGTAGCGGCGTTGTGAGAAAATACCATACCAACTCCCCGAAAGCACCACGTGCTAAAACACAAACAACGCCTTGCGTCCTTGCTCCTTTGCGCTGCTTTACTGCACGCAGTAAAGCATTTGCGTGAAAACTG
>CAMLRX010000042.1 GCA_946482545.1 uncultured Flavihumibacter sp.
GGAATGGACCAGCAAACCTGTGAGGCCCGCGCTTATGCCGTGGCCCGCGCTTTCGATCCATTGCTCGTGAACTCCGTGGTGGGATTTATTGGACCGGAATATTTGTACGATGGCAAACAGATCACACGTGCCGCACTGGAAGATCATTTCTGCGGGAAGCTGCTCGGATTGCCGATGGGGATGGACATCTGCTACACGAACCATGCGGAAGCCGACCAGGACGATATGGACAACCTGCTCACCTTACTCGGTGTGGCGGGCTGCAACTTTATCATGGGCGTTCCCGGTTCAGATGATATCATGTTGAATTACCAATCCACTTCTTTCCACGACGCGCTTTACCTGCGGGAAGTACTGGGATTGAAACCTGCCCCGGAGTTTGAACAATGGCTGAAAGAAAGAGGCATTATGTATGCGGATGCCAATACCGGAAACCAAGAAATGCTGCAACGCCTGCTCCAATACCTATTCTGAAACGCATCATTATGGAACTGAAAAACACAACGGACAGGGACCAATGGGAGGCGCTGAAACAGTTTACAGCGGCGCGCATCGCGCTGGGGCGAACAGGTTCAGGCTTACCCACCAATGCGATGTTGCAGTTCAAAATCGCCCATGCGCATGCGAGAGATGCCGTACACACGCCATTGGATACCAGCCATATCATCCAGGGTTTAAAAGAAAGAAAACTTTCTGTTATAGAGGTGTCCAGCAAAGCCACCGATCGCGTTACTTACCTTCAACGGCCCGATCTCGGGCGCGAGCCTGATGCGCATTCAGTTTCCTGCTTACAGGAACAAACTTTTCCCTGTGATGTATGTATCGTGATAGCCGATGGATTGTCTGCCCGGGCCATCCATCTGTATGCGTTGCCCTTGCTGGATGAATTACTCCCGCTGCTGGCAGCGGCGGGCAAAACCCTGGCGCCGGTTTGTGTGGCCACACAGGCAAGGGTGGCACTGGCCGATCACATCGCGTTTCACCTGAAAGCCAGGTTGTCTGTAATACTGATCGGGGAACGCCCCGGATTAAGCGCTTCCGATAGTATGGGCGCGTACCTCACTTTTGAGCCACGACCCGGACTTACAGATGATTCCCGGAACTGCATCTCCAATATCCGATCGGAGGGCATCTCTTCCAAACTTGCGGCCGCAAAGTTGGTGTACCTGATCGGTGAAGTTTTTAAATGGGAAATATCAGGCGTTGCGCTGAAAGATAATTATGGTTTGCTGAACGATGCTTCCGATGCGCGTTTGCCTTAACCTTTCTTCTTCAGCACAATCTGTTCATCCAGGTACTCGTACATCTGTTTGTAAAAACTTTTCACCATATCATAATCCTGGTAGGAGTAATAAGGGAGTTTTATTTCAAACCTGAAGTTGATGGAGATGATATTCCCTTCCTGCAATACGCGCCGGGTAAATTCAAGTTCATTGCCAGGCAGTTTCAACCTTAAACTTCTCGGGAGCGATTCTATGGCTACGGCATCGTTCAACGTGAGATGGTAGTTGAAACTAAAGACCTGTGTGGCGCCAAAATTGATATCGGAAAAGCGTTTTTCGTCGGTAAACGGGTTTTTATCCAACCCTGAGAGCGGCATTGTATTCAGCAGGAAATAGTCTCCGGAATGCTCCAATGGTGTGGCGAACCGGAAGCGTTGTGTTAGCTGAACAGTATCCGGCTTCACTTTTTCTTCCAGCGAGAGGGAGTCCACTTTCAGTGCGGTATATGCTTTCACCAATACCTTCCGGATAAAGTTTTCTTCTCCCGGCACGCGCGCAGCAATACGGTTGAGTGCGCTGTAGCCTTTGCTTACCACATATCCTTTTCCACTGGCCACCATATCAGGCTGGAGGCTTGCAGTAATGCTGTAGATGTTCACGTAACCCTCTCCAGGTTGTTGCAGCGTTACCAGCGTTCCTTTTTTGCGGTCCACCACAAATGCCGTCGTATTCAATAAACTTTCCGGCAGCATACCAAAAGGCGTGGCGCCATCGGTAGCGTCTAGGACGTATGTTTTGTTGTTTAAGGAAACGTAAGCAGCCACTTTATTGAACTGGTCCAGAAAAGGGTAGGAAGTGTTTACTTTTTTGTAGTCGCGTTCCGCTACGAGGATGGGTTTCACTTCAAAACCAGCTTCCGAGAGCAGGTTGATGAGTGAAAGGTTAATATCGCCGCAACTACCGGTTTTGTTGTTCCAGGCCGATTTAACCCCGTTCCCACCAGCATACATGCCGTAGAAACCGTTCCATTGAAAGTGGTTCCGCACATGGTTGAATAGCGCGGAGAGCTGTTCTTCTTTCGTCCTGTTCAGCGTGGCTGCGGTAATGATAGCTTTTGCGCCATCCAGGTTTTTATTGAGCTGCGCACCAAAAGAAGCGTGGTTAAGCAGTTCACGTGACACCTCGTCCCAGGTGTTCATATACTTTGAGCGCCCCATGTAATTGGCATAAGCCGAAAGCTGGAAACTGACTTTCTGGATAAAATCCATCCGGGAATCCATATAGGGTTCGTTCTTTAACCCCGCCACATTGTTCATTTCAAAATAGATCGTGCCCTTACCAGATTCAGGTTTCACAATAATGTTCATTTCCTCGGCTTTCTGTACCTGGTAAACGAATTCTGAATTTCCGACCAATGTAAGGTGGTAAGTGCTGCGCAGGGTGGGGAGGTAGGATTGAAAGTGCCAGTCGTCCAGTCCGCCATAATGTTTCATGGTGGATATATAACGGTACTCAATTACCGAACCCTTTTTTACGCCGGGCATTGCGAAGGTCACTTCCCCGATCTTCGCGTTGATCTTGTTGCGGTAAATGTTCTTTTTATCGAGGGTGAATTTATCCATGCCGCCGCCCTCAACGGGGGTGAGCACCACGCCATCAATGTTGGAAATATATTCGAAATCCGAATCCGCGTAATAGCGGATTTTGATATTTGCGTAATCGAGGCCTGCGTCGTTCAGGATTTTGATGCGCACCACACGATCGGTTACCAGCTCATTGTCCATGCCGGGATAACTCCGCGCACGATCGAGCAATATAACGGCAGGGGCGTTCTTTTCAAATGCGCAATCGGTCATACTGAGTTCCTCGCTGGAGAAGAGGCCCAGTTGCGGAGCTTCTTCCCATTGCGCGAAAGTTTGTATCGGACAGAAGCTGATTAGGCCCAGCAGCATTGATGCTATTACCATTTTCATAAAGCGGTCAGTCTTTTTTCAGGATCCATTTCTGTCCCTGGTCTTTCATTACCTGGTTGAAGAATACCTTTGCTTCAGGGTATTGCGCGGCAGGAATGATGTGGTAGTTGAGGTCCATAGATGTAATGCTTGTTACCGTTCCTTTTTCGGGTTGGTAACTCATTTCAGAAGTATATTTTCCGAGTGGAAAGGAAAAAGATGTTTTAGCCGGAAGCGATTCCACAGAATAACCTTTGGGCAGTTGAAAGATCGTGGTATCGTTCCTTTGGAAAGGGTGATCGAGGTACACATCGTTTTCACGTTTTTCAGCAGCAGGCATATCGTCTACCCATTGTTTATGGAGGTGCCTGTTGAAGAACAGTTTGGCACCGGTTCCGAATTCACAAACCTGGTCGTAAGACGTGTTCAGGGAGAAGGAAACATTTTCCTTGCGTGGATCGGCGACGGAAGCATTTTCGTAAACGGTGGGTTGTTTGAGGGAGAAATAGGCCTGTAATATTCTTTTTTGTTGTTCGGTATTGCGGTGTTGTAATCCTTCCACCATCAGGTATTTGAATTCTCCGGTGCCATTCATTTTTGTGGTCACCTTTCCGCTTTTATCTTCTCCTGAAAGCTGGATCAGGGTATGTACTGACAGTTGGTGGCTACTAGCTTTGCTGCCAGGGGTTTTGACGAGAAAGCCACCTTCCGGTGTTACCACCAGCGCGTTGCGGTTTTCAGTGGAGGCATCCAGTTTTCCGAAATCAAGTGTATTGCTGGTGCATTCTACCCAGGTCGTGTCGCGGATGGAGGGGATACAAAGGATGACATGGTTAAAATCGTTGGAGGCGAATGTCGGGTCTACCGGCAGGTAATTGGTACCGCGGTTGATGATGGCCTGGTAACTTTTGATCCCCACAGCGCCCAGCGCGCTCTGCATATAGTTTGACAAGCCCTTGCAGTCTCCGTATTTCTTTGCATGGGTAAATGAAGAAGCGAAGGGGCGCCAGCCGCCAATGCCCAACTGAATGCTTACATACCGGAAATTCTGTTGCAGGTAATTGTAAATTATGCTTGCTTTGCCCGCATCGTCAGGTGCATCTTTTACGAGATCGCGGAAGAATGCTTTACTGTCTTCGGAAAGATCGTCTGTTTTTTTAATAAGTTGCTGGTACCATTTACCAAGCCCGTTCCAGGTACTCATTTCACCTGCATAACCATCCATTTCAAACTTGGAAGGAGAGAGCCGGATGGCCGGGTAAAGAAAGCGGGAAGCGTAGGTGCTCCTTTCAAAGCTTTTGGCAGGAAGATTCGATGCTGTCCATTGGTATGTTTTTGTTCCTTTCTCTTCGGAAACAGTGGGTTTTAAAGCAGTATGCTGGTTCTTATAACGCACCTCAAGACCCGGCGCCATTTTCGTCACCAGCACAAATTGCTCCACTGAAGTGTTGCCGGTTTGAATATAACTGCTGGGATAAAATAACGTTCCGTTGTATTTTAAGGTGTAGGCAATATCCATCGTAATAGGATAGAAGTTGGCGGGCACCTTATAATACAAAGTTTTGTTGTCGTCTATCAGTCCATCGCCGCCAGATTCCATAATCAATTGTTTCTTTCCTGCTTTGCTCACCAGGTTCCCGTTTTTGTCGAACACCTTTATTTCCAGGTCTCCAAGTTCCTGGAATTTATCGGTATGCGTGCTGAAAATAAGATGGTCTTCTCCTCTTTCATTCATTACAGTGGTAATGTTTCTTATTTTCTGAACGGCTTTGGAGGCGGATTGTACTTCAAATTCCATATAATCGTACCGCGTTACGGCATCCGCGTTCTTCAATAAACTATCCGGAATAGCCGAAACGGCAAGGTTTGTGGGTTGGGCCATTGCAGGAAGGGCGAAACATAAACTTATTACCAATGCAATACCAGTATTCATCAGCACTTTCATATCAACTGTTTTCTTTTCTTCTGAAAACCACCTGTTCTGTAAGGAGGGTAAACAACTGTTTGTAGAACTCTTTAAAATTATCGTATTCTTCCACGGCATAAACGGGGCTGCGGAATTCGATATTGATCCTGAACTGCACCACGTTTTCCGTCACCTGGAATATTCTCCTGAACACGATGGAGGTGTCCGGCATGATCATGCTGATGTTCTTTGGCAGTTCCTCAATAGCCGCGTCAGCCGGGAGTCGTATGGTACCGGATACTACATAGCTTTGATTGAACCCAAAGTCCACATCCGTGAAGCGTCTTTCCGAGGTAAAAGGATTCTTTTCGAGTCCGGTGAACAAGTTAACGGTAAAGAAATTGTAATCTCCCGACTTGTTCAGCGGCAGTTTGTATTTGAACTTCTGGGTAAGCGGCAGCGTATCCGCTTTCAGGTTTTCCACTTCAAAACTGTCTATGCCTACTTTATAATCACCATTGGAGGCGTACACCGCGGCGGCGGATGAAACGGATTCTTTGTATTTTTTTACGATGGTATTTCTCGCGTATCCGTTGCTGTTGATGGTGGCGGCGCCTGTAAGACTGTCTCCTTTCACTTCTCCATTAAAATAGATAATTGAGGTTTTCTTCTGATCGGGGTTCCACAACGGAACGAAGCCGGAAGCTTTATTGTCTACAATAAAAGCATCAGTTCCCATTACATCGTACGGGATCAGGTGCAGCGGGTTGTATTTGTCGGCGGCATTTACCACATAATAATCGTTATCGCCCTTGCAAAGCAGGATCACTTTGTTGAACTGGCTCACGAAGGGGTAAGCGCGGAACACCTTACCATGATCCCGGGTACTTACCAGGATGGGGTAGGCTTCAAGGTTCTGGTCGCGCAGGAGGTTCAGGAGCAACAGGTTCAGGTCGGCGTTGGTGCCTGTTTTTTTGGCCATCACATTTTTAACCCCATCGGTATAGATGTCTTCGATACCGTTCCATTCAAAGTTATTGCGCACATAATCGTGTAGTATCCTGAGTTTTTCCGTATTGCTTTTGATGTTTTTCAGTTGTTCGGCCATTTCCTGAGGTACTCTGATGTTTTTTCTGAGTTGTACACCGAAGTTTTCATCGGCCATGAGTTCTGAACTCAGTTTTTCCCAGGTAGACAACACCGGAATGATGGGTTGCATAGGCACCTGGATGCTGGCAAGCTGAAACTCCACCCGCTGAAGGTAGTCTTTGGGCGCAGCCATATACGGTTCTGAGCGCAGCGAAGGAATATCGCGCATTGCGTAGGTGTTCTCATAATTATCCCGCACTTTTTCCTCTTTCCTTTCCATAGGCAGTCTGGACCGCATCTGTTTGGTGAAATTGAAGTATTCCGGGATCACCTGGTTGTAATAGCTGAGGCCTACAGGAAGCCTTGTCTGGAAATACCATGGATCGATGGTAGAATAGCTTTTCCTGGTGCGTTTATACCTGTATTCCACTACACTACCGGCTTTAAGTTCGGGAAAAGTAAAAGTGATGGTGGTAACCGAGTTGTTTGTTTTTTCCCTGAAGAACAGTTTCTTGTCCACTTCGGTACGCACCACTTTACCATCGCTGCCCAGGTTGTAAGTGTAGGCGCTCAAACGGTCGATCTGTTCATATTTCCGTTCATCGTAAAAAGGGATTTTCACCGTGGCGTAATCGAATCCTTTCTCGTTGAAAATCTTAATGCGTACCACATACTCGCTTTCTGTCACAAACGGGATTTCCGACGATGGTATGTAGCGCACCCAGGCCGCATCGTACAGGTACATTGCTTCAGCATCCTTTTCAAATGGACACGCGGTCATTTTCAACTCTTCTTCGGAAACTTTTCCAAAACTGGGGAGGTCTTTTTTCTGAGCGTGCAGGGCATAAGACGCCAGGCATAACAGGATAAAAAGGCTTAACGGTTTCATGATGGTTTAAGGTATGTAGGGTAAAAGTTACCACAAGATATAATCTATCATGTAAATTTGAAACATAAATTTCAGTCACAATTCATATATAATGAAAATTGTTTATTCTTTCTTACTCTTACTTACGGGTGTATTATTTGCCAATTGCTCGTCCTATGCGCAGGAGAAGTCCGGAAGCGGAACTTTGTTGTGGAAGATATCGGGTAAGGGGCTTTCGGCACCATCTTATCTTTTCGGAACGATGCATATTGTATGCCCTGATGACCTGATTTTGTCTCCAACCCTTGAACACGCCATCAATACCACCAACCAGACGTATATGGAACTGGACATGGATGATATGGGCGAAATGATGGGCATGTTTAAAATACTGCAGATGAAGGGTGGAAAAAAACTGAAGGACCTGCTCACACCAGAAGAATATGATAAGGTTAAAACATTCTTTGCCACCGCGAAAACACCAATTCCGTTCACAATGATGGAGGGGTACAAGCCTATGTTGATTTCCTCGATCATTTTCCAGCAACTGATGGACTGCGGCGCCACCGAAGGCATGGAGTCGCTGATTATGAAAAAGGTAAAGACCAATGGTAAAGAGATTTACGGGTTGGAAACGGCGGCTTTCCAGGGCGGCATATTTGATAGCATTCCTTATGAATTGCAGGCTAAAGAACTGGTAAAATCCATTGACAGCCTTGAGTCGAATAAGAAAATGGTAAACGATATGCTGGAGGTTTACCGCAAACAGGACATGGTGAAACTGGAGAAGATGCTGCTGGAATCGGACCCTACCATTGCAGCTTATTCCGATCTGTTACTGTATGAAAGAAACAGGAACTGGGTGGCGAAAATACCAGCGATTATAAAAGATAAGCCTACATTGTTTGCGGTGGGAGCGGGGCATTTGGTAGGAGATAAGGGTATAGTGGCGTTACTTCGAAAGGAAGGGTATAAGGTGGAGGCGGTGTGGTAAGGTGAGGGTTTTGGGTGAGGCTAAAATAATGTTGGATTTTGAACCGTGAAAGTAACTTTCACGGTTCAAAATCCAACATTCAAAATTCAGCATTCCTTAAAACTGCTCCAGTCCGCTGAAGAAGAAGGCGCCTTCGATGGCGGCGTTCTCATCGCTGTCGCTTCCGTGGATCGCGTTTTCACCGATGGAAGCGGCGAACTGCTTGCGGATGGTGCCTTCAGCAGCCTGCGCGGGGTTGGTAGCGCCGATCAGTTCACGGAAAGCGGCCACTGCGTTCTCCTTTTCGAGGATAGCGGCTATAATTACGCCACTGCTCATGAATTCCACCAGTTCTCCGTAGAAGGGTCTTTCTTTGTGTACGGCGTAGAATTCACCTGCTTTTTCGGCAGATAATTTAATTTGTTTCAATGCCACGATGCGGTAGCCTTCTTTAATGATTCGGTCGAGAATGGCGCCTGCATGTCCTTTGGACATCGCATCCGGCTTGATCATGGTAAACGTTCTGTTGCTCATATTCCTGGTATCAATTTGGGGGGCAAAGATATATAAAATTCCCTACCTTCGCCTCCGTTTGAAATGAAAGCAATTACAGAAGTTTATCCATTACTGGCAACCCCTGCGAAGATAGCGGTTACCACCCATCAGAAGCCGGATCCCGATGCCATGGGGTCTTCACTGGCATTGTGCCACCTGCTGCGGCAGTTGGGGCATACCGTTACCGTGGTTTCTCCCACCAACTGGGCCGATTTCCTGAAATGGATGCCCGGCGCCGCCGAAGTGATCGATTTTGAAGCGAACCGGGATAAAGCCACCATGGCGCTGAAAGAAGCGGAATGGGTGTTCTGCCTCGATTACAACCATTTCGACCGCACCAAAAACCTGGCGCCCCTGCTCCGGGAACTGAATGCTACTAAAGTGTTGGTGGACCACCACCAGCAACCAGATACCGCCGCCTTTCAGTATGGCATCAGCGATACGGGAAAAAGTTCCACCTGCGAAATGATCTACGACTTTATCGTGGAAGGCGGATGGAGCGACATGATCACACTGGATATGGCTTCCTGCCTGTATTCCGGCGTAATCGGCGATACCGGATCTTTCCGTTTCAAGGCCACCAAAGCTTCCGTGCACCGCATGGTGGCGCATTTGAAGGACCTGGGACTGAACCACACAGAAATTCACGAAGCACTTTACGATAATTTCCTGGAGAACAGGCTCCGCTTTATCGGGCACGTGCTTTCCAACAGAATGGAAGTGTTTTATGAATACAACGCGGCACTGATCTCTATTACAAAAGGTGATCTCCTTCGGTTCAACATTAAAACCGGCGATACGGAGGGTTTGGTGAACTACCCCCTCAGCATTCAGGGCATAAAATTCGCCGGGCTGGTGATAGACCGGGACGAAGAAAGAAAATGGAGTTTCCGCAGCAAAGGCAATTTTGACGTGAATACCTTTGCCAGGCTTCATTTCGAGGGAGGCGGGCACTTCAACGCCGCAGGCGGAAGAAGCAGCGATGCACTTGATGTAACTGCGCATAAATTCAGGAACGTACTCAAAGAATTTGAACATCAACTCACTTAAGTTTATAGCCCCGGATGGAACGCGCCTCCTCCTTAAGGCCTGAAAAACAATGGCGCTCAAAAACAACGTGTAATGAAACAATTATTTCTTTTCGGGGCAGCGCTTACGATACTTGCCGCCGCCGAATCCTGTAAGGGTAAGACCTCTTACGACAAAACCAAGAGCGGACTGATGTACAAGATCATCTCCGACGAAAAGAACCCGGTGGTGAAAAAAGGAGAATTCCTGAAAGTGCATTTCCAGCAAAAAGTGCGGGATACAGTACTGATGAGTTCTTTCACTTCATTGCCCGAGTACATCCGTGTGGATAGTGTTGGACCGGAATACAGTCCGTTGGAAGTGTTCACCATGCTCCGCAAGGGCGATAGCCTCGTGGTGGCACAGATCACCGACACCCTGGAGAAAAAAGGCATGGGTCAGCTTCCTCCCTTCATGAAGAAAGGTGATCACCTTTTGCTTACCCTCCGCGTTCTTGATGTATTTAAAGATGAAGCCGCTGTGGAAGCCGACCGCGAAAAAGAAGCGGAAGCCTTTAAAGAAGGTGAAGTGAAAGTGCTGCAACAGTTCATGGCTTCCAAGAAGATCAACGCGCAACCCGCAGGGAAAGGCGTATTTGTTGAAATCGAACAGCAGGGAACAGGTGCTGTGGCCGACACCGGCAAAACCGTTTCTGTAATGTACACCGGTACTTTGCTGGACGGCACCAAATTCGACAGCAACCGCGATACCGCCATGAACCCCACCAAACAGCCGCTTACCTTCACCGTTGGTCAGCAACAAATGATCCCCGGCTTCGAGCAGGGCGTGAAATTGCTGAGCAAAGGCGCTAAAGCGAAGATATATGTTCCTTCCATGATGGGTTACGGCCGCAGGCCAATGCCCGGTGGCAAAGGCTACGATCACCTCATTTTTGATGTGGAAGTAGTGGATATTAAGTAAGGGATAATTTAATGTTGAATGTTGGATTTCGAATAGGAAGGCAGCTTCCTGGTTCGGAATTCAACATTTTTTTGGGATGAACCCTCTATTCATCCATCAAAATTCCCCCACCAGCCTCACACACTCCACCGCTTCCTTCACATCGTGCACACGCAATATAGCCGCGCCCTTCATCAACGCCACCGTATTAAGTACCGTGGTACCATTCAGCGCTTCTTCGGCAGTAATACCCAATGTGCGCCAGATCATCCCTTTTCTTGAAACGCCTGCCAGCAAAGGAAGTGAGGGTATATGAAGCAACTTCATGTTGTGGAGCAATTCGAAATTGTGTGCCGTGGTTTTTCCGAAACCAAAGCCGGGGTCCAGTATAATATCTTTGATGCCCGCGTTCCTGCACGCATGTATTCTTTCAATAAAATAATCCAGGACTTCCTGCGCAACGTTTTCGTATGCAGGGTCCTGTTGCATGGTGGCAGGTGTGCCTTTCATGTGCATTGCGATATACGGGGCACCCAGCGCCGCTACTGTGGAAAGCATGGCTTCATCCATTAAACCTGCGCTGATATCATTCACAATGCCGGCACCTGCATCTATGGCGGCTTTAGCCACAGAGGCGTAATAGGTATCTATAGAAAGAAGCGCGTCGGGAAAATGTTTGAACAGAGTCTGAATAGCGGGTACCACTCTTTGTATTTCTTCTTCCGCACTGATTTGATCGCTACCGGGACGCGTACTCTGTCCGCCGATGTCAAGCATGGCCGCGCCTTCTTCCAGCATCTGTCCAGCTTTTTCCACCAGACCATTCAAACCGGTTCTGCTTCCGGCATAAAAAGAATCGGGCGTAACATTGATGATGCCCATGACTACCGGCTTTTCCGCTATAAATAACTTTCCCCTGTAATTGATGCGTAACATGCGCCTGATTCTTTACTTTTGAAGGCTGTATACAAGCCTTTTATGAACAATATTCCGAATACGTTAGAACAATACAATGCCGCCCTCGGCCGATGCAAAGATATCTTTCTGAAGAAAACAAAAGACTATGGCACTTCCTGGCGCGTACTGCGCACCATTTCGGTAGCGGACCAGTTGTACATAAAAGTGCAGCGGATACGTACCATCCAGGAGAATAAAACGCAGTTGGTCGGTGATGATATTAAAGGTGAATTCATCGGGATCGTGAACTATGGCATTATCGGTTTGATACAACTCGATATTGGCGCCGGTGTGGTGGACGAACTTCCCTATGAAAAAGCACAGGAACTGTATGAAACGAAGGCGCTGGCCGTACGTGAACTGATGGAGAAAAAGAACCATGACTACGGGGAAGCATGGCGCGAAATGAGCCAGGAAAGTCTGGCAGACCTGATACTGGTGAAACTGCTGCGCATCCGCCAGATCCTTGCCAACGATGGTAAAACACTCATCAGCGAAGGGATCGACGCCAATTACCAGGATATCGTAAATTACGCACTCTTCGCTCTTATACTGATAGAAGAAGGAAAACACCGGAACGCATAAAAAGATCGTACTATGAAGTTATTGCTAACCCTTATCAGGTGGTTTGTTGGAATCTTATTTATTTTTTCAGGATTGATCAAGGCCAATGATCCGCTCGGACTCAGCTATAAAATGCAGGAATTCTTTGAAGTGTGGGGCATGCACGGCTTCAACGATTATACCCTGGCCCTTTCGGTGCTGATGATCGCCTTCGAGATCATTGCCGGGGTAGCCGTGATTGTGGGGTGGAAGATGCGCCTGTTCAGTTGGCTGCTCCTGCTCCTCATCATCTTCTTTACTTTCCTTACCGCTTATGCGCTTTTCTCCGGTAAAATAAAGACCTGTGGTTGTTTCGGAGATTGTATCCCCCTCACCGCAAATCAGTCTTTCTGGAAAGACGTGATCCTTACCGTACTAATCGGCATCATATTTTTGTACCGGAACAAAATACAACCCACGCTGGGCACGGGAAAGAACGTGCTTATCCTGCTGCTGACCACCATTTTCAGCTTCGGCATCCAGTGGTATGTATTGCAACACCAGCCCGTACTGGATTGCCTTCCGTACAAAGTCGGCAATAACATCCCGGAAAAAATGAAGGCGCCAGCCGGTTCCATCCCCGATAGTATCGTGATCAACTTCGTGTACAATAAAGGAGGAAAAGAAGTGGAATTCTCCGCCGACGCGTTCCCCGAAGATTTCGACGAATCCGTTTACCAGTTTGTGCGCCGCTACGACAAGGTGGTACGCAAAGGAAATGCTGAACCGCCCATTAAAGATTTCTCCCTCAACACGCTCAGCGGCAACGATACCACTACGGCCATTATGGAGCACCTAGGCTTTACCGTGCTTTTCTTCGCGAAAGATGTCAGTACGCCAGTAAGTGCCTGGGCCAACCGTTTCAAAGAAATTCAAACCGCTGCCGCGCTCCGCAATATACCCGTATTACTGGTGACGGCTGACGCCACAGGAATGCAGCGGGAGCTGGCCAAAGCTGGTGTGAACGCGCCGGTTATTCTGAAGTGTGATGCCGTAGCTATAAAAACGGCCGCGCGCACCAACCCTGCCTTGTACATCCTGAACCAGGGGAACATCATTGGAAAATGGGGGAAGGCCGATCTTGATAAGGCCATTAAAGCCATTCAGAAACTGGAAGGAATCCGGTAACTTAGAACATGGCCCGTTTCCTGCTCCGCAAACTGCTTTATGCCGCCCTGGTGATGCTGGGGGTGATGATATTGGTATTTGTGCTGTTCCAGGGATTGGGCGATCCTGCCCGGCTCGTGGTAGGACAAAGCGCCGATCCGAAAACGCAGGCCAATATCCGCAAAGAACTTTACCTCGATCAGCCCAAATGGAAACAGTTTCTTTTTTACCTCAATGATGTATCGCCAATTGCTTTGCATACCAAGGAAGCCATTGCTGAAAAAGAGCTGAAAGGTATTTTTATTGGCGGGGAAACAAAACTGGTGCTGAAGCAACCCTATCTCCGCCGTTCTTACCAATCGCGGCGACCGGTAGCCGACCTGCTGCTGGAAGCATTACCGGGAACACTTGTGCTGAGTTTTGCTGCAATACTTTTCGCCACAGTATTCGGGATAGCATTGGGGATGCTTGCCGCTGTAAAAAAATACCGCTGGCCCGACTACCTTATTCAGTTCGGCAGCATCACCGGCATTTCCGCCCCCTCTTTCTTTACCGGCATCATCATCGCTTTTCTTTTTGGGTTCGTATGGCATCGTTTCACCGGACTATCTATGACCGGTAGCTTATATGGCATAGACCCGGTTCACGGCAAGTTCATCCAATGGAAAAACCTCCTCCTGCCGGCCATCACATTAGGAATCCGCCCCCTGGCCATCATTACCCAGTTAACAAGAAGTTCCATGCTCGATGTACTTTCCCAGGACTATATCCGGACGGCCAGGGCAAAAGGACTTTCCAGGGCCAGGATACTTTTCCGCCACGCCCTTCCAAATGCACTTAATCCCGTGATCACCGCTATTACCGGGTGGTTCGCGGAATTACTCGCAGGCGCTTTTTTCGTGGAATACATTTTCGGCTGGAGAGGGGTAGGGCGGATTACGGTGGAAGCACTTGAAAAACTGGACTTCCCCGTGCTGATGGGATCGGTGCTGCTCACCGCATTCTTTTTTACCCTCATGAATGTGTTCGCCGACCTGTTGTACAGGCTCACAGACCCCCGTGTAAAAATTCATTAAAATCTAATCTGGCATACTTGCAAATCCCGGTTTAATTCAGGAACTTTAGATGCTTTCCCATTAAAACTGATGCGCCCCTTCCTGGCCCGTGGAACCAATATTGCATTCACCATTCAAATGCCATCAGCATGAAAACCGCCTCACAACTTTTATCCAGAAAAGGAACTGATTTTAATGTGATCACCCCGGATACGCCGGTATTAAAAGCCATCCACCACATGGGCTGCGCCAACAGTGATTTTGTAGTAGTAAAAGCCGGAGAATTGTACCTTGGCATTGTTACCGAAGCGGATTATACCCGTAAAGTGGTGATGCGCAACCAGCATGAACGTACACTTTACGCAAGGGATATCATGAATTCAAACCTCCCCATCGTCAGTATGCAGGATTCTGTGGAAAAATGTATGCAACTCATGCAACAGTTCCATGTGCATTATCTGCCCGTTTTTGAGGAAATGAATTTTGCAGGCATCATTACTATGGATGACATTATCCGCGAAGCGTTACTGGACCACGATATCTTCGACCGCAGAGCAGAACAGGTCGCTTAACGGATCACCACATCACGGATTACTTTTTCGCCCAGCGCCTCGTTCACCCTTTCTATGATCTTCTCTTTCTGGTAATGCAGTTCCTGCTTTAGCGGAGCAACTGTGGTATGTACGAAAAGTGTTTGCTGGACGATTTGAATTTTGTCCGTGTATTTGGCTACGGTCTTGCCCATGATATTTCCCCACACATCTTCGATGCGTGCAGATTGAACGCCGTATTTGAGTTTGCTTTTGTTCAGAAACTCCTGCATGGCTTCTCCCAAGGAATATTCTCCCATAACCTGAAGTTGTAAAGTAAGTTACTGTAATTCGCTTAAAGATCGAACGCGTTGGGCAGGCCTTTTTCTTTAAGGTTATCCACTTTTTTCAGCACTTCTTCTTCCAGTTCCTGTTTATAACGGGCTACCTTATCGCCAATGGCCGGCTCAAAAGCACCGATCATAGAAGCAGCTAAAATACCAGCATTCTTTGATGCGTTCAGGGCCACAGTTGCCACGGGAATACCATTGGGCATCTGGAGGATAGAGAGCAGGGAATCCCAGCCGTCTATTGAGTTAGAAGATTTAACCGGAACACCAATCACCGGGAGGGGCGTGAGTGAAGCCACCATACCAGGTAAATGCGCGGCACCACCGGCCCCGGCTATAATTACTTTAATACCACGCTCTCTTGCGCCCTGGGCGTATTTTACCATACGGAGCGGGGTTCTGTGTGCGGACACCACCGTGATTTCGTAACCGATACCAAATTGTGTGAGCATATCGGCGGCGGCCTGCATAACCGGCAGATCGCTGTCGCTGCCCATGATAATACCAACTGCTGGAATCATAAAAAATCTTATTGCTTGATGCTTATTCTGCTGTTTTCACTTTGAGCGCCTGTTTCACGCGTGTGGCTTTGTGCACGAGGTCGATCCGGTCGTTGCCGAGGATGGTGACGTGTCCCATTTTGCGCCCAGGCTTGGTTTGTTTCTTTCCGTAAAGGTGTACATATACCTTATCCATTTTCAGGATTTCTTCCAGTCCTTCGTAATGAACGGGGCCGGAAAAACCTTCCTCTCCGATCAGGTTCACCAGCGCTGAAGGCAGCAACGCATCAGTATTGCCCAGGGGCATTGCGAGCAGGATGCGCCAGAGCATATCGTACTGGGAAGTGATATGGGCCTCAATGGTATGGTGTCCGCTGTTGTGCACCCGCGGGGCAGTTTCATTCACCAATACTTCACCGTTCTTGTCCACGAACAATTCCACGGCGAAAAGTCCGGGGGATTGCAGGGCCTTGACCAGTTTCAGCGCGATGGCCTCGGCTTTCCAGAGGGTTTTCTCCAGCAAATTTGCGGGACTCAGTTGGAAATCCAGCAAATTGAGGCGGGGATCGAACACCATTTCAACGGGGGGGAAAAGCGCCGTTTCGCCCGAAGGACTTACTGCCACCATTACAGCGATCTCTTTTTCAAGGTTCACCATTTTCTCCAGTACCGAAGGCGCATTGAAGCCTTTCTCAAAATCTGCTGCGGTGTGCATCAGTTCCACGCCTTTCCCGTCGTATCCGCCTTCGCCAAGTTTCTGTACTGCTGGCAGGAACGAAGTATGTTCGCGGAGCGCAGCCTTGTTTTGAAGAATTACAAACGGGGAAGTGGGGATCTCCTGTTCTTTATAAAATTCCTTCTGAATAATCTTGTTCTTGATGATGCGCAATGCGGAAGGTTTGGGGTACACTTTTATCCCTTCTTTTTCCAGTTGCTCCAGCGCCTCCAGGTTTACCGCTTCAATTTCAATGGTAAGTACATCCACCTTTTTGCCAAACTGGTATACCGTATCGTAATCCCTGATATCTCCTTTTACGAAGTGGTGGCACAAATGCGCCGCCGGACAGGTTTCGTCGTTCTCTAGTACATAAGTTTCCACGTGGTAATTGGCTGCCTGCTGCAATAACATCCTGCCCAGTTGCCCGCCACCTAAAATGCCCGCTTTGATCATGTTCGTAACTTGAACCGCGAAGATATTGGTTTTAGGCAGGAAGTTCGGGGGATACGTCCAAAATTCAGGTTTCAAATCTTAAAATCTATACCTTTGGGCAGATGAAACCGGATTATCCACATAAGACATTCTCCGATGAGCGGGTGCACTTCTGCCTGCTGATGGTTTCTTTGGCGATGGACTCGTGAAAAATTTTGGATGTTGAATTTTGAATGTTGAATTATTGTTCACATTCAGGATGATCGAAACACTCCCGTCACTCCGCAATTCAACAGCCCCATCCAAAATTCAAAATTCATCATTCAACATTATTCTTAAACATCCTCGTATGTCAACTTTAACGTTTGCGGAAAAAATCGCGAAAGCGCAGGATTTCCTGCCCATCAACGGTACCGATTATATTGAATTTTATGTAGGCAACGCCAAACAGGCGGCACATTATTATAAAACAGCTTTTGGCTTCCAGTCGCTGGCTTATGCCGGCCCTGAAACAGGGGTGCGTGACCGGGCTTCTTATGTACTTCAGCAGGGAAAAATCAGGCTGGTGCTTACCACCGCGCTTCATTCCGACCACCCTGTTTCCGAACACGTGAAAAAACACGGCGATGGCGTGAAAGTACTGGCCCTTTGGGTAGAAGACGCTTACAGCGCTTTTGAAGAAACCACCAAAAGAGGCGGTAAACCTTACCTTGAACCCGTAACACTTACGGATGAGCAGGGAGAACTTCGGATGTCCGGGATTTATACCTACGGTGAAACGATCCACATGTTCATTGAAAGGAAAAACTACCATGGCGCGTTTATGCCCGGTTATAAAGCGTGGAAAAGCGATTACAATCCTGCTGATGCCGGTCTTTTGTACGTGGACCATTGTGTGGGCAACGTGGGCTGGAACAGGATGCTGCCCACCGTAAAATGGTACGAAGAAGTGATGGGCTTCGTAAACATCCTTTCCTTCGACGACAAACAGATCAATACGGAATATTCCGCCCTGATGAGTAAAGTGATGAGCA
Organism: uncultured Flavihumibacter sp.; assembly: GCA_946482545.1. The sequence continues at coordinate 17,821 of CAMLRX010000042.1, forward strand.
ACGGGAATGGCTACTCCAAATTCCCCATCAACGAACCAGCGGAAGGTAAAAAGAAATCGCAGATCGAAGAATACCTGGAATACTATGAAGGCGAAGGCGTGCAGCACATTGCCGTGGCCACAAAAGATATCGTAAAAACCGTTACCGAACTGAAAGCGCGCGGCGTGGAATTCCTCAGCGCACCGCCCAATGCCTACTACGATATGATGCCCGACAGGGTAGGAGAGATTGACGAAGAAATCCGGCTGCTGCAAAGTCTGGGTATACTGGTAGACCGCGACGAGGAAGGTTACCTGCTTCAGATATTCACCAAGCCCGTCGAAGACAGGCCCACTTTATTCTTCGAGATCATCCAGCGCAAGGGTGCACAGAGTTTTGGCGCCGGAAACTTTAAAGCTTTATTTGAATCCATTGAAAGAGAACAGGCCCTGAGAGGCAACCTCTGATGCTATTTTGACTTGCCGTTGTTAACCTGGCCCGCCTCGCAAGAGCGCGGGCTTTTTGTTATCGGAATGTGAAGGGTTCCTTCTCCATCCTGAAACGTTAAAACCCTATCTTTGCACCAGCAGAAAACATACTATTCAAAGACCCAGAGCGTTTTTTAAGACATGAGCAGTGCAATAAAAAGAATTACATTTTTCACGATATTATTTTTCTCTCTTAATCAGGGAAATGCGCAGTCAGCGCAGAGCGCCACCTTCATCGATTACCAGAAATCGTTTCCCAAGATCACGGATGTGATGAAAAGGAAACAGGATACGTTGATGAAACAGTTTGCGGCCCAGGGACTTAAATGGCCCGCCGCGCAAATGTACCTGCGCTCTTTTAAATATGACAGTCAGCTTGAAGTGTGGGTGCGTTACGCCATGAATGAGCCCTTTAAATTATTCAAAACCTACAAGGTATGTGCCCTTTCCGGAAGTATGGGACCTAAAAGAATGCAGGGCGATTACCAGGTACCCGAGGGCTTTTATTACATTAATGAGTTCAATCCGAGAAGTTCCTATCACCTCTCCCTGGGATTGAATTACCCCAACGCTTCCGATCGTATTCTCAGCGATACCTACCATCCGGGTGGTGATATCTATATCCACGGCTCTTGTGTTACGACTGGCTGTATTCCTATCATGGATAACCAGATCGAAGAATTGTACATCCTCGCGGCCTTCGCTAAAAGTGAAGGGCAGGATTTTATTCCCGTGCACATCTTCCCGATCCGGTTCACCAATGAAAACAGCAAAACTTATCTCAACAAATACCTTCAGACTTTCAACGAATACAATCCTTTCGTGGAGAAGCTCAGAGAAGTGTATTTCTATTTTGAAAAACACAAAAAACTCCCCGTGATCGCCGTGGGCGATAATGGCGAATACATCACCAGCGTGAAGCCTGATGATATAAAAGTGCCTGAAAAGCCACAACCCAAAAAATATGTTCCCAAAACCCGGAAGCACATTCCTTTTGATGAAACAAAGATTCCGGCTTCCGTGAATAAGTTGCCCGTATTTCCAGGGGGGAACGAGGCTTTCCAGGCTTTCCTGAATAAAATGAGCGGCGACCTGGGTAAACAACTCGATGAAAAGCAGCATACGGCTTATGTGCTGGTAGAATTCATCGTAACCGAAGAAGGTAAACTCATCAACCCTGTGATTGTACGGGGCGGAAATCCCGAATTGAATGACGGCATACTCGACCGTTTTGAGGCCCTTCCCAATTGGGAACCCGCCATCCGCCAGGACCTGAAAGTTCCCATGAAACTGAAACAAACGGTGGTGATCGAAAAAAAGTAGCCCCGTTTTGAAATTTGGCTTTTTCTTAAAATGGTCGTAACTTAAAAGCAATCCAAATTGCACCATCATGAAGAAAGTAGCCCACATCCTGGCGAGAAAAGGCGCCCATGTACTCACGGTTCACCCCCAGGAAAAAGTGATCCATGCCCTCCAGTTGATGAACGAAAAAAACATCGGTTCACTGGTAGTGGTGGAAGACGATGAATACCTGGGTATCGTAACCGAAAGGGATTACGCCCGCAAAGTGATCATCCGCGGGAAATCCTCACAGGATACCACTGTGGAAGAAATCATGTCTACCGGACTGCCAAGGATCACTCCCGAAAATTCCATCGACACCTGCATGCACATTATGAGTGAGAACAATATCCGCTATCTGCCTGTTTTTGAAGGAGATAAACTGTGCGGAATTGTATCAATTAATGATGTGGTAACGGAAACCATACTGGCGCAGAAAGAGACCATTGCGCAACTGGAAAGTTATATTCATTCCTGATCCTGAACGAATTGGTCAACTCCCTTTGAAATATTCCTATTTTTGTTGCGATGAAGCAACTGAAAGCGTTAAGGAAATATTTCTGGAAATACCGGCTTAGGTTGTCTGCCGGTATTTTCTTTATCATTCTCTCCAACTATTTTGGCATCCTGGCTCCCCAGATCACAGGGTATATTATTGATGTGGTAGACAAGACCCTCCGGGGGCAGGTACTGGCGCATGATGCCTCCCGTACCTACGACCGGCTTGTCCGCTGGCTGATCAGTTGGATGGAAAGCGGTGGATTCAGTTTTTCGAAGATCATTGCAATCGCCGGCACCACCATCCTGATTACCGCGCTGCTGAAAGGACTTTTTATGTTCTTCATGCGGCAGAGTATTATCGTAATGAGCCGCCACATCGAATACGACCAGAAGAACGAAGTGTACCGGCATTACCAGCAACTGGACGCGCATTTCTTCAAAACACACAGTACAGGTGACCTCATGAACAGGATGGCCGAAGACGTGAGCAGGGTCCGCATGTTCACCGGCCCAGCCGTGATGTACCTCATCAACCTCATCGCCACCATCGGATTCAGCGTATTTTTTATGCTGCGCACCAACGTGCAACTGACCCTGTATGTGCTCGCGCCACTGCCTTTACTGGCCATTACCATTTATTATGTGAACAACATCATCAACCGGAAAAGCGAGCGGATACAGGCATTATTAAGTGATATGACCACTAACGCGCAGGAATCCTATTCGGGCATTAGGGTCATCAAGTCATTTGTACAGGAAAGCGCCATGTACCGTTTCTTCTCCGACAATGCTGAAGCCTACCGGAAAGGCGCCGTAGGCCTCGCGAAAGTAGAAGCTATTTATTTCCCTTCCATGGCATTGCTGATTGGATTGAGTACACTCTTCACCATACTAATGGGCGGTATCTATGTAATCAACGATCAGCCTGGCATGAGTTATGGGGTAATCGCCGAATTTGTAATCTACATTACCATGCTCACATTTCCCGTAAGCGCCATTGGCTGGGTGGCCAGTATGGTACAACGCGCGATTGCTTCCCAGAAAAGACTGAACGAATTTCTCGATACCAAGCCCGGCATCACCCAGCCGGAGAACGCCCTTAAACCGGAATTTAAAGGACATGTGCAATTAGAAAATCTTTCTTTCACCTATCAGCACACCGGAATTCAGGCCCTGAAAAACATCAACCTGGAAATTAAGCCGGGGGAGAAGATTGCAGTGATCGGCAAAACCGGCAGCGGTAAAACCACCCTGGCGCAACTGATCCTGCGGATGTTCGATGCCAATGAAGGCAGTCTGAAACTGGATGGAACACCCATTCAGCAGATCGATCTTGCCTACCTGCGGTCCTCATTGAGTTATGTCCCCCAGGATGTGTTTCTTTTTTCAGAAACGGTGGCCAACAATATCCGATTCGGCAGGAGAGAAGCGGACATGGACATGGTTCAGGAAGCCGCACGGAAAGCCTGTATCCATAAAGAGATTATGGAGTTTCCGCAACAATATGAAACCATGGTTGGAGAACGCGGCGTAACGCTGAGTGGGGGGCAGAAACAGCGTATATCAATCGCCCGGGCCCTGATTAAAGCACCATCACTGGTGGTGTTTGATGATTGTCTGAGCGCCGTGGATGCCCGCACTGAAAAGGAGATACTGTCCAACCTGAATGCTTACCTCACGGATAAAACCGCCATCATCATCACCCACAGGATCTTCACCCTGCTTGAGTTTGATAAGATCGTGGTGCTGGAAGAAGGACGCATTACCGAGGCCGGAACCCATGCCGAACTGGTACGCGCGGATGGATATTATGCCTCTCTGTTCCGCAAACAACAAGAGGAAATGCCTTCAGAAGCCCCTTAAATGCTGCATTTTTTAAATCAAATTGCTGTTTAGTTAAATTTTGTCAATCCGAAAACATATTTATATTTGTAAGAACTAATTCATGAATCGTTATCTTTAAACTGTTTTAAAAAACCTACAACTGTGGCGTACGAAAACAACGACAAAAGAATGGAGAGCGTTTACAGCAAGCGCATCAGGGCTGGTAAAAGAAGGACTTACTTCTTCGACGTGAGAGCAACCCGTAGCAATGATTATTACCTGACTATCACTGAAAGCCGTAAACGTTTTGACGATAACGGTTATGACAGGCACAAAATCTTCCTGTACAAAGAAGATTTCAACAAGTTCCTGAAAGCGCTTACTGAAGCGGTGGATTATGTGAAGACCGATCTGATGCCTGATTTCGATTTCGACGCCTACAACCACGATAACGAAGATGGAGAAGAAGGTTATGAAGCAGCCGCCCCTGTACACACTGTAGCAGATGCAGTTGAAGTTGCCGCTCCAGTAGCAGCAGCGGTACCTGTAACCGCGGCCGCAGAAGTAGAAGAGGAAGTTTCTGTTCCTTCTTCCACCGAAGACGTAGATAAATGGTAAAAAAATATAAAGTTTCTTAGAAAAAGCCCTCCAAATCCGGAGGGCTTTTTCTATTTTTAAAGCCCCATCCTTTTAAAACCGAAACTTTGTATGCGTAAAGCACTACCCGCCCTTTCCTTCTTTTCGCTGATCGTTCTTGCCATTGCGCTCATTCCTCATATCACTGATCCTGTAAAACGCAAATACCGCCCCTTGGCTAAATATGATGGGATGGGAAAAGTATTTGAACAGGAATACCTGATGACCCGGAATCCCCGGACAGGAGAAGTGCCCCGCCAGAAATTATTGGAAGCTGCCAGGTTCCGGGATGAAAAATTGCTGCGTATGGGATTGGAACGTTCTGTTGCAGGCCTGGCCTGGGAAGAAAGAGGACCAGACAATATCGGAGGGCGGACGCGCGCCATACTGTTCGATCTCAACGACCAGCCGAACGGGTATAAAAAAGTATGGGCAGGAGGTGTAGCAGGCGGACTATGGTACACCAACGACATTACCGCCACCTCACCTGTGTGGCAACACGTAAACGACCTGTTCGAGAATATGGCCATCAGCAGCATCGTGCAGGACCCTTCTGATCCCGATATTATGTACTTCGGTACAGGTGAGGGCTGGACGAATTTTGACGCGGTACGTGGATTGGGTATATGGAAAACGACAAACGGCGGCATTTCCTGGAGCCAGCTTTCTTCCACCAACAATTCCAGCTTTTACTGGACGCAAAAACTGGCTGTACTGCCGAATGGTACATTACTGGCCGCTACAAAATCGGGCATATATCAATCCACCAATAACGGCACTTCTTTTACAAAAGTATTGGGCACTGGTATTGCAGGCGCCACCATCAACGACGCAGCGGATATCGAGATAGCTGCTAACGGCTATGTGTATGCCTCCCTAGGCATCAACAGTTCAAGAGATGGAATTTTCAGGTCTGATGACAATGGGGATACCTGGGAAAGAATTTATACCGCTGCCGTCAACGAAGCACGTATCGACCTGGCGTGTGCGCCTTCGGATCCGGAATATGTATACGCCGCCGTTGCTTCCAACAGCGGAGGCATTTACCGGAAAACCATGCGTACCACCAACGCCACCGATGCTACCCCAACCTGGAATGCACTTACTATGCCGGTTTGGTGCGATGCGGGCAGCAACAGAGCGGATATTGCACGTGGCCAGGCCTGGTACGACCTCATCGGCATGGTGGATCCCGCCGATAAGAACAGTTTTTACCTTGGCACCGTAGATATGTTCAAAACAACAGACGGAGGAACAAACTGGTCGCAGATTACTCAATGGGCCAACGGCTGTAGTTCAGGCGCCTATGTTCATGCCGATATTCATGCTTTCGTGGCCCGTCCGGGAAACAACCAGCAGGTGCTGGTAGGCTGCGACGGCGGCATATTTATGACCACCGATGGCGGCGCAAGTTTCAGTTCCCGCAATTACGGCTACAACATCACCCAATATTACAGTACCGCGGTGCATCCCACAGATGCCAACTATTTTCTCGCAGGATCACAGGACAACGGCTCACAACAATATACTACCACCGGCACCAACAGAACCAGAGAAGTATCGGGCGGAGACGGCGCACTTTGTTTTATAGACCAGGATGATCCCAACATACAGATCACCTCTTACGTATACAACAACTACTATATTTCCACGAACGGCGGGGTGAGTTTCTCCGGCAGATCACTGAACAACAGCGGAAACTTCATCAATGCCGCAGATTACGATAATACCGCCAACATCCTGTATTCTGCCAATACCAATGGCACTTACCTCCGCTGGGACAATGTCGCCACCGGCAACCCCGTTCCCGATACCACCTGGGTTACCGTAACAGGATTTGGTACCGCAAGGCCCACCTACATCGGGGTTTCTCCCCAAACGGCCAACAGGGTTTATTTCGGGCTGCCCAACGGAACCGTATTGTATGTGGATGGCGCTAATGCCGGAAGTGCACATGCGGGCACTACTATTAAGACTGCCAATGCGAGTCCTGTCTCCAGTATCGCCATTGATCCGGCCAACGAAAACCACATGTTGGTAACCCATAGTTCTTACGGCGTAACCAGTGTATTTGAAACAACCGATGCATTGAGTGGAACGCCCACCTGGACCGCTGTGGAAGGCGATCTTCCCGATATGCCGGTGCGTTATGCCATGTTCGATCCCCGCAACAGCGACTGGGCGCTGCTGGCTACTGAACTGGGTATATGGAGCACCGATAACCTTAACGGCGCATCGACTGAATGGAACCCCACCAATACCGGTCTGGCCAACGTGCGGGTGGATATGCTGAAATACAGTTCTGCCACGCGCACACTGGCGGCTGCCACGCATGGAAGAGGACTGTACACTACAAGCGTTCCCAACGCAGGCGGTGGCGCAACCATCAACTTCTTCCAAACGGCACTCCAACACCAGGAAACACCGGCAAGCCTAAATGGGTGCAGGAATTATAAGGATTATACCGTTTCGCTCACGATCAATACCGCTCCTGTAGGAGCAGCTACGACTACAATTTTGGTGAACGGCGCATCAACGGCTACCCGTTACCTCGACTTCAATATTTCCACGACCGGAGATTTTTCGGTGCCATCCAATACACTGGTTTTTGCCGATGCAGCTACGGAATCGAAAACCTGCTATATCAGGATATATGATGACAAAGTGGTGGAAACCTCGGAGTCCATTGTGCTTGATCTCGCTGTTTCAGGAACCACCAATGCTACTGCAGGCAGCAGTAACCAGTTTACATTTACGATAAACGAAAACGACGTGCTGCCCACGGCTGGTACATCACTCGTGTACAACACAGGTTCGCCAACAGCACAGGGTTCTAACCTGGGGCCGTTTATTGGTTCGGCTACGCGTGGTCGTTTCCAGTACATAGTTTACGCCGCTGAACTCCGCGCCGACGGACTTACCGCCGGACCGCTGAACAACCTCGGTATGTACGTGTTCACCAAGGCATCCACCGGCGCGTTCGGAGATTTTACCATCAGGCTGGGGCATACCCACAGTAATGCGATGAACTATGGGTTTCTTCCGAATTCCCTTCAAACAGTATTCTCCGCAGACTATACTACTTCCGCGGGCATGAACAATTTCGCTTTCTCCAGCCCGTTCACCTGGAACGGTGTGGATAATATTCTCGTGGAAATATGTTATACCAATACCGCCGCTATTGGAGATGATGCCATTTACGTGGAGCAATACCCCGCTGTTCCAGGCGATTTCCCCACGGCGTTCGTTACAGCAGCCGCAGGACAGGCATGTAGTTTGAACGCGGCATTTTTAAATACTTTTCGCCCCTCTATCGAATTCACCCAAACATTAGGGCAAACGCCATTGGCGGGCACCTTGTCGCTTACCGCCACAGAATACCTTGGTCCGATGGGGGAAGCCTATTATTACACATCATCCGGGCAATTGCTCGCGAAGCTGAAGAACCTCGGCACCCACGATTATGGTTGTACGCAGATCATCGTTGACCGCGCCGGTACCGGAAGTACGGCATTCTGGAACAACAATACTTCAGATTACCTGGCAGATAAAACCATTCGTATCCTTCCCGCAAGTAATGATCCGGCGGGCAATGTGGAGATCACCGTTTACTTCACGGAAGCTGAAAAGCAAGGTTGGGAACTGGCTACCGGGCAATTGTGGAGCAATATTTCCTTAGTTAAAACAAATGGTGCCATTTCAGCCATCACACCTTCAAATCCCGGAGGACCGGGCGATGTTGAAGTGGTGGTGCCCACAAGAACCACACTGGGTACACATCATGCGCTCAGCTATGCATTCAGTACCGGCTTCTCCGGCATAGGCGCAGGCATTCCCGGCGCGGCACTTCCCGTTACCATTACGTCCTTTACCGGCGCCATCAAATATGGTTACAGTTGGCTTACCTGGAAAACCGCTTCGGAACAACACAACAAAGGATTCTTTATTGAGCGGTCGTACAATAACCAATCATTTTCAACCATCGGCTTTGTTCCCGGAAGCATGCTCAGCAACAATGTATTGCTGTATGAATTTAAAGATCCACAACCGGCCCGTGCGTTGAACTATTACAGGTTGCGCCAGCAGGATGCGGGCGGCGCGGAGCAATACAGTCAAACGATTTTACTGAGAAGCGAGCCGTTAAACACAAACTTCTCACTCATTGAAAATCCGGTAAAAAACAGGCTGGGACTGAATATCGGTAAGAACTTATCTCAACCGGTGCACGTGAGGGTGGTGGACCTGGCCGGAAGGGTGGTGGAGCAGTGGCGTTTCCCGCAACTTTCCACACAACAATTGTGGCTGCCGCTGAAGCAATGGGGACACGGTTCTTATGTGGTGATCCTGGAATCGGGCAACGAAAGGCATTCGTTCAAAATGATCAGGTAAATCAGGCGCCGCCGTTCATCCGGAAAACTTCGGGCGCGGTGCCAATGTATTTTTTGAAGATGCGGGAAAAGTAATAGGGATCATCGTAACCGAGGTCCTTTGCTACCTCCTTGATCTTGCGCGTGGTGCCGAAAAGCAACTGGCAGGCACGTTGCATTTTCATGTGGATGAAGTATTCGATGGGCGCCATGCCGGTGCCTTTTCTGAACAGACTTGAAAAATGGGGGACGGACAACCGGTGAAGGGCCGCCAGCTTTTCAACGGTGAGCATCTGATGCAACTGCTCCCGCATGTACAATACAGTATCGTTTACAATATCTTTTTTTGTAGTGGGTTGTGCGGTAAGGTGCTTGTCGTGAAACAGGAATGCAGCCAGGAAATGATACAAACAAAAGTTTGCGTTGCAGATATTTTCAGTGCTGTACCCCATTTCCAGGCCCTGGTACATTTCGTTCCACAGTTGAATCCCCTTGGTGTTGAAAGGAATGGGCAATGGCCCATCGCCTGCCGTGATGTTCATGGACCGGTTGAATGCGTCCATATCATTGCCACTGAAATGCACCCAATAGATGCTCCAGGGATCGTGGGCATCGGCCCAATAACGGATATACTCTGTGGTGGCAGGGATAATAAAATACTCGTTCGGGCCCACTTCAAATTGCTGGTCATCAATAATGTAATGTCCTTTTCCCTGAATGCAATAGAAGAATATATTATCGGGACATCCCTTCCTTCTTTCCCTGTAATGTCCATCAGCTTTAGGAAAATAGCCCAGGTGCGTAATATATAATTGTGCAAGCACTGCATTCTTTTCTGTGGTATTTTTCAGCAATGCATCTGGTATTACCAGCATTTGCTCCCCTTCAAAGCCATCCCTTCTCTTAATGGATCTTGCCATGGATTAAAGATAGAAAGAACATTGAATTGTCCATCAAAATAAAACAATTCCCCATTTACCACGCCTGCTGTTCCGGTTAATTTTGGTGTATTCTCCTAAAGAATGAACCAATAGTTATGCGTATCAAAAACACCCTTCGCTTTTTTGTCCTGATGCTTTCCGCGGGAATCATTTACCAGCCTGCTGTTTCGGCCCAAACGCCACTCCGGAAGCTGCAACAGGATTTCGTGAACCTCGGCTTCGGCATGTTCATCCATTATGGTATTCCTACTTACATGGACGATGACTGGGCCGATCCCGATGCTTCCCCGGCCATCTTCAATCCAAAAAAACTGGATGCTGAACAATGGGCCATCGCCGCGAAATCAGCCAATATGAGTTATGGCTGCCTTACCACCAAGCACCACAGCGGATTTCCGATCTGGGATACCAAAACCACTGCCTACAGTGTCATGAGCAGCCCGCTGAAACGTGATGTGGTGAAAGAATATGTGCAGGCATTCCGCAAACACGGACTGAAAGTGATGCTGTATTATTCTATCCTGGATACGCACCATAAACTGCGCCCGAACCAGATCACCAAAGAACACATTAAGATGGTGAAAGACCAGATCACGGAACTGCTCACCAATTACGGAGAGATTACCGCATTGGTGATTGATGGATGGGATGCGCCCTGGTCCAGGATCTCTTATGACGATATTCCTTTTGAAGAAATCTATCACCTCATCAAATCGCTGCAACCCAATTGCCTGGTGATGGACCTGAACGCCGCGAAATATCCATCTGAATTATTGTTCTATACGGACATCAAATCGTATGAACAAGGGGCTGGACAGCACATTTCAAAAGAGAACAACAAATTGCCCGCGCTTTCCTGTCTGCCGCTGCAACGCAACTGGTTCTGGAAGGAGTCTTTTCCTACTACGCCTGTAAAGTCTGCGGATGATATGGTGAACAAGAACGCCATTCCTTTCAACCAGGCCTATTGTAATTTTATATTGAATGTGGCCCCCAACAGGGACGGCCTCTTCGATGAGAATGCCCTGGTTGCTTTGAAAGAAATCGGAAAGCTGTACAAGAAACCGGCATCCTTCCCTGTTCTTCCGGAATATGATGCGCCCGTGATTTCTACCAACCTCGCGAAGCACCGTCCGGCCAACTCCAGTTGGAGCAACGACTACGCCATCATGGATTTTGCCAACGATGATGATTTCGGTACCGCGTGGAATTCCAATCCTTCCGTTAAGAAGCCGTGGTATGAGGTGGAACTGAATGGTGCGCAGCCTTTTAACACCATCATGGTGATGGAAAGCAGGCCCAACATCAAAAGCTACCGCATAGAATATTTTGTGGACGGCGCCTGGAAAAGCATCCCGGTAACACCTGTTGAAGGACGCATCAAAGTGCACCGTTTCAACCAGGTATGGGGCGAAAAAGTGCGTATCCTGATCGATGGCTTTGGCAGGTCGCCTTCCATCAACGAATTCGGGGTGTACAACGAACGCCGTTAATCACCACTTCCGCATCACCAGCCAGAAACCGGCCGCCAGCGCTATGGACGCGACACCCGTTGTGATCCATAGCGTTTCGTAGCCCGCTTCTGCCGCCATTCCCGTTGACAGCAGGGGAGAAGCAATGTGCGCAATAGAAAAAGCCATCGCGTTCAATCCCATGTAGGCACCCTGTTTTCGCGGCGTGGCGCGTTGCATAGTAACCGTGCTCATGAACGGCATCGCCAGTATTTCCGATACGCTCAACAGGAACATGCCGAAATACAGCGCCCATAAACCCGGCACCAGCAACATAAAAAAGGAGAAGGCGCACAACAGTGTGCCATAAACGATTACCCGCATGGTACTGATGCTTTTTTCGGCCACATGCACCAGGATCATTTCCAGCAGAAATACCACCATTCCATTGAAAGCCAGTAAAAGCCCGATTTCCTGCTCGGTAAGCCCATGCGATTCCCTGTAGAAAACGGGCATGGTGTTCAGTATTTGAAAAAAGATGATCGCATACACACTGCACAACAGGCTGAAAAGCAGGAATGGCCCATCTTTCCAGGGTGATTTTCCCGGATCAGTGGATTGCTCTTCCTTTTTTACGGTTCTTTCTTTCGACTTCAGGGCGCGGAAATAAAAAAAGAAAACGATGCCGGCCGCACCCGCAGTGATGGCATTCCCATAGAACAGCCAGTTATAGGAAATGGAAGCCAGGAACCCGCCAACAGCGGGGCCAATCGAAAAGCCAAGGTTGATGGCCATCCTGTTCAGGGAGAAGGCCCGGGTTATGTTCTCCGGTTTGGCGTAAGAAACCAGTGATACTGAGTTGGCCGGACGAAATGTTTCTGTAACAACACTCAGTACAAACACGCCAATGGCCAGTGTTTCCGGGGTTTGAAGTTGTGGCAGCAGGCAAAATACGGGCACGGAAAGGAAAAGACTGCTCACCTGCACAATGAAGTTCCCGATCCTGTCGGTAAGCCATCCGCCCAGCAATGAACCGAGCACAGCGCCTAATCCGAAACAACTGAGCACCGTTCCGGTTGCTTTCAAACTGAAATGCAGGTGCTGCGTCATGTAGATCCCGAGAAACGGAATAACCATGGCGCCGCTCCGGTTGATGAGCATGATAAGCGCCAGCATCCAGGAAGGGCGGGAGAGCCCCCGGTAGGAATCAAGGTAGAGCTGAAAGAATTGTTTGAACACGAAACCGGTTTTAGATTCCAGGTTCCAAGTTTTAGGTTAGGTTTTCCTCATCTAAAACTTGAAACCTAAAACCCGTCACCTTATTTTTTCATTTGTTTGAACGCGTTGATGAGTCCGTTCGTTGATGCGTCGTGCCCCGAAACCGCTGCATCGTCCAGCAATTCGGGGAGTATCTTATTGGCGAGTTGTTTGCCAAGTTCCACACCCCACTGGTCGAAGCTGTAGATGTTCCAGATCACGCCCTGGACGAATATTTTGTGTTCATAATAGGCGATCAGTTGCCCAAGTGTGAACGGCGTGATCTTTTTGACCAGGAAAGAATTCGTTGGTCGGTTGCCTTCGAACACTTTAAAGGGGAGCAGCTTCGCGATGGCATCATCAGAAAGTCCGGCTTTCACGAGTTCGGCCCTGGCTTCTTCCGGCGTTTTCCCGTTCATCAGCGCTTCGGTTTGCGCGAAGAAATTCGACAGTAATTTCGGGTGATGGTCGCTGATAGGGTTATGGCTGATGGCCGGAGCAATGAAGTCACATGGTATCAGCAGCGTGCCCTGGTGGATCAGTTGGTAGAAAGCGTGTTGCCCGTTGGTGCCGGGTTCTCCCCAGATCACCGGGCCGGTTGCATAAGTTACGGCATTACCGTTCCTGTCTACGTATTTGCCGTTGCTTTCCATGTTCCCCTGCTGGAAATAAGCGGAGAAGCGGTGCATATATTGGTCGTAGGGAAGAATGGCCTCCGTTTGACTGCCAAAGAAGTTCGTGTACCACAAACCCACCAGCGCCATGATAACTGGAATATTTTTTTCGAACGGTGTTCCCCTGAAATGTTTGTCGGTAGCTTCTGCACCTTTCAGCAGTTCCTCAAAATGTTCATAGCCGATGGTGAGGGCGATGGATAGGCCAATAGCGCTCCAGAGGGAGTAGCGTCCGCCCACCCAATCCCAGAACTCGAACATATTCGCGGTATCGATACCAAAGGCGGCCACGGCTTTGCCATTGGTACTCAGCGCCGCGAAGTGCTTCGCGATAGCCGATTCATCTTTTGCGGCGGCGAGCAGCCATTCCCTTGCCGTATTGGCGTTGGTCATGGTTTCCTGGGTGGTGAAAGTCTTGGAAGCCACCAGGAACAAGGTTTCTTCCGGTGTTACTTTTTTCAGTGTCTCTGCGATGTGTGTGCCATCTACATTGGAGACGAAGTAACTTTCGATACCGTCCACTTTATAGGGGCGCAACGCTTCGGTTACCATCAACGGACCGAGGTCACTTCCCCCGATGCCTATGTTTACAATGTATCTGATTTTCTTCCCTGAAAAGCCTTTCCATTCGCCGGAATGAATTTTAGCGCAGAAAGCTTTCATTTGCCCCAGCACTTTTTGCACGGCGGGCATCACATCTTCACCTTCCACCATGACCGGCTTACCGGAAAAATTACGCAACGCGGTGTGTAATACAGCCCTTCCTTCCGTAACGTTGATATTATCGCCCCCGAACATGGCTGTGATCGCTTCCTTCACTCCGGTTTCTTCTGCCAGTTGCAGCAGGAGGGAAAGCGTTTCGTTGTTGATGCGGTTTTTGGAATAATCGAACAGGATATCCCCATCAGTAAGGTGGTATTGCCCGAACCGGCCTTCATCTTCCTTAAAAAGATCACGGAGATGAGTATCCTTTATCGCCTTGAAATGAGCGCCCAAAGCGGCCCATGCCTTTGTTTGGGTGGGGTTGGTAGATGGTAGCATGTAATGTTTTGTTTGCTCAAATGTACGAACTGAGGGCAATAAATCCTTGCCGGAAAAAGATGTTCGTTCAGGTGATTACCGGATATATACCCATAAATGGGCATTGTTTGGTTGGAAGTAGCGGGGTATTTTCGTGGCCTTCAAAGCACGATATTACCATTAAACATACAGATGCCTAGATGCGGTTGGCGGTTTTCGGACCGCTTTCCTTTTTTTCGCGCAAGCACTTACTGCTGTGCAGTAAGTGCCGCAAGGGGTGACTGCTTCATTCTTCGCAGGACGCAAGGAGTTGTTGAGGTGCGGCTCGCTGAGAGGGATTTTTATTGCTCGCAAAGGCGCACTGCTTCGTTCCTCGCAGGCGCAACGTGGCTGTTGTATTGGGAGTTGTTCTTTTTTTTCAACAGATTTTTTCTCCGGAGAAGTAAAGCTCCGGTAGGGTTTGATGGGACCCTTGTTTATCTTCCGAGGCGAGGGGACATCAGGTTTTCCAGTAAAGGCTCCATTAATCCCGGACGGAAAGCAAGTATGAGCAATATCGTAAATACCAGTCCGTATACGGCGCCCCAAAGGTGTGCATCGTGGTTGATGTTGTCCTGTCCTCTTTTCGACATGTATGCGCTGATGCCGATGAACAGGACCACATACAGAATATACGGCAACTTAATGATGCCGAATATGGCTACAGTACTCCAGGGGGTGAAAAGTGCGGCTGCGGTAACAACCGCGGAAACTGCACCTGAAGCACCAAGACTCCTGTAATAATAATTATCGCGGTGCTTAAAGAACGTGGGCAACAGCGATACCACCAATGCGGAAACGTACAAAAGAATATAAGCCGTTTTACCCATCAGATCATACGCACCGTAGTAATACTCCACGGCCTGCCCAAAAAAATACAACGAAAGCATATTAAAAATCAGGTGTGCCCAATCCGCATGTATAAATCCACACGTAATAAAGCGGTACCACTGCTTACGTTGCGTGATGGCGGGAGGGTAAAAGATCAGGTCATCGATCACTTTGGCATTGCTGAAAGCAGATACAGAGATAATCGCTGTTAAGATGATGATTACTATAGTGATGGTCATGAAAATATGTTGAGGAGTTCAAATATAGAAGATTTTGCCGCAATCAGATGTGGTGGTACTTTTCGTTGCGCTGAATGGTGCAGGCACGGTACACCTGCTCCGCCAGGATAAGCCTGACCAGTTGGTGTGGAAAAACCAGTTTGGAAAGGGACCATACATACTGCGCCCTTTGCTTCACGGCTTCGTCTACACCAAATGCACCACCAATAAGGAACACCAGTTGGCGGGTGCTTTCATTGGCACGTTGTGCGATAAATTTTGAAAATTCTATGGAATCAGGGCTTTTTCCCCGTTCATCCAGCAACACCAGGTAATCGTCTTTGGAGAGTAACCCTAAGATTACCGTGCCTTCCATTTTCTTTACCGCATCCTCCGTTGTGGAAACTGTTTGTCTGGCAGGGGGAATGATGCGCCAGCTTACGGGATAATAACGGGAGATGCGCTCCGTAAAATCGCGGATGCCTTCTTTGACGTAAGATTCATCGGTTTTTCCGACCGACCAGAGCTGGATCTTCATCCCGCAAATGTCCTGAAACCCACGCAATAAACTGTTAATTGTTTCAAAACATATTTGGCCGTTTCAAAATATCTCCTAATTTTGATGTTGCAACATTGATTATTAATCTACAACTTAAAAAATTACAATTATGGCAACTACATGGAACATCGACGCCGCGCACAGCGAACTTCAGTTCAAAGTGAAACACCTTATGATCAGCACCGTAACCGGCACTTTCAATGAGTTCTCCGGAACCGTAACTGCTGAAAACGATGATTTTTCCGGTGCCTCCGTAAACTTTGAAGCGCAGGTAAAAAGCATCGATACCCGCAGTGAAGACCGGGACAATCACCTCCGCAGTGGCGATTTCTTCGACGTGGAAAAATTCCCCGTACTCAGTTTCGCCTCCACTTCATTCACGAAAAAGGATGCCGAGGAATATGAACTCAAAGGCGACCTTACCATCAAAGGTGTTACGCTTCCCGTTACGTTCGAAGTGGAATACGGCGGTACGCAAAAAGACCCCTGGGGCAATGTGAAAGCAGGTTTCGAGCTGAAAGGAAAGATCAACAGAAAAGATTTCGGGTTAACCTGGAACACCGTTACAGAAGCGGGTGGTATGCTGGTAGGTGAAGACGTGAAATTGGTGGCCAGTATTCAGTTGGCAAAAGGAGCTTAGGTTTAAACGTTTGATTTTGAAGGAACCGGAAAATATTTTTCCGGTTTTTTTCTTGCTTAAATCCTCGAAAAATTTTGTTTTTATAAATTATATCCTATTTTTGCAATCCCAATTCAGGGAATGGCTCCGTAGCTCAATTGAATAGAGCATCTGACTACGGATCAGAAGGTTTCAGGTTTGAATCCTGACGGAG
>CAMLRX010000043.1 GCA_946482545.1 uncultured Flavihumibacter sp.
CAAAGCGCTTCCTCCTGTATTGCCGAGTTTCCTGCTCGGATTGCTCCCCGTAATCCTGATTACACTGGCTGTGGTGGCCACTTACTTTTTACCAGAAGGGAACCTGCAAAAGTTCTTTCTTTTCCTGGGAGATCCCACCATAGCATTACTGTGTTCCGTATTCCTCGCTACCTGGCAACTGGGCATACAGCGCGGGCATTCGGCCGCCACCACCATGCGCTGGCTCAATGAAGCTATTGCGGGCATTGCGGGCATCATGCTCATCATTACAGCGGGTGGCGTATTCAAACAGGTATTACAGGACAGCGGCACAGATCAGTACATCGCCGCTTTCAGCACCCGCTGGCAAATGCCGCCGCTTATTTTCGCGTGGACCGTCACCGCTTTCCTGCGGATCACCATCGGTTCCGCTACAGTAGCAGGCATAACCGCCGCAGGCGTAGTTACCCCGTTGGTGGCATCGGGCGCGGCATCCCCGGAACTTATGGTATTGGCCGTAGGTACGGGCAGTGTTTTCGGCTCCCATGTAAACGACTCGGGATTCTGGATGTTTAAGGAATTCTTCAACTTATCGATGAAACAAACCTTTCTTTCGTGGACGGTGATGGAAAGTATTATTTCCGTTGCGGGGCTTGGGGGGATATTGTTGCTGGAGTTGGTGGTATAGTATTCTTTTTTCACCCTGCTTGAAAATACAACTAACCGGGTATTGATTTGTACCGAAAAATCGGATAACTTACTTTTTTCAATCATTAAACCTTATACCATGAGATCCTTATCTGTCATGGTCTTTCTTCTTTTATTCATCGCCGGATGTAAAAAGAAGAATGCCAGAACGCCATCCGAAGAAACGGAAACAACACAAAACCATCTACTTACCACGAAGTCTGCGCAAATCGGAAACTCCTCTATTCACATCCCAGCAGGCACCAGTTATTACTTTTCAAAGGACAAATCAACCGTTTATTTCGAACTTCCACCCGGCTATTCCTTTTTCGCTCCAGATGATGGTCAAAGTACAGTCATTGATAGCGAACCGTTGCCTGTATCTCCGATAGGAAAATACAAATGTGTTTGTTCAGGAGGAGGAACCTGCACCGTTTTTTACCAGGAAGACATTGGAGGATTCGGTTGCGTCCACAACAGTTGTACCGGATCTTGCACAGGCAGTTTCAGCACAACAAAGGAAAAACAGATTACGGGAATACTGAACATGGATAATGAAGATGTTTCTGCAAGGAATGATCAGACTTTTATTCCTGCTTCATTCCAGGAGGGAAAGCTTGCTGATTTTTTTGAGCAGCCGACCGTTCAACAAAAGATCGCTGAACAATATGCTTTCATTTATAAAAAAGTAAAAGCGCCGGATTTCAATACATTTCAAGCAAAGCGTGATGGAAGTGGTTACAAATTTATTAAAAGCCGACTATATGGTGTAACGTTCTACCTGCTTGCGCCGGATGCCATTTCGGAATTGAGCAGAGAAATTTCAGTAATTGATGCCGATAAGGCATCCTGCGCCTGCACAGCAGGTTCCTCCGCCACATGCACCCTGAAAACAAAAGGAATTCTGGGTTATAAGGCATACTGGTGCGAAGGAAGTTGTAATGGCTGCGAGCTTTCTATCAACTAAAAAAGGTGGTGCATTAAGCACCTGATGCACCACCTTTACATTTTCTCTATACAGGAAATTATGATCGCGTGGCAAAAGCCCCCATGGTGCGCATGAATAAACACACATGACCGCTTCTTCCATTCTGCCGTCACTCAAATCGAACCCAATCGATCTCCACCGGAGCACCATTCTTTAACACTACTGCCAGATCATGTGTGCCCACTTCAACACCGCTTACCGGGAACTTCATTTCTTTCCAATCTTTTGCTGCGGGAACCTTCATCGTAGAAATCAAAGCACCATGCTCCCCGCCACGCCGCAATTCCACCACACCATCTCCGTTCGATTGCACGCGTGCAACTATTGAACGGGGCTTTTTCGCAAATACCACCGTATTGTAGCGCAGCCAGGCACCTTCTTTTTCCAAAGTTGCTTTCCATCCGTTCCAACGCACCGTGGTATCTACGAACGCGATCTGAACACCTGCTCCACTAATGGCACTGTAACGGTCCAATTGTATATTGGACGTAGCTTTAGTGATTCCAACACCTCTTAATGTGGGCATCACTTTCTTTATGGTACCATCTTCATTAAAACCAACACGGTCTATGCGGATGGAACGGTTCTTATCGAATTCAGGCGAAAGATCGTTGTGGTGATAGAACAGGTACCACTGCCCTTTGAAAGGGAGCAATGAATGGTGGTTTGTCCAGCAGCCAGTAGGTGATTCATCCATGATCACGCCGGTTACGGTGAACGGTCCCTCCGGTGTTTTTCCCACCGCGTATTCCAGTCTTTCAATCTTATTTTCCACGTGGGGATATGTGAGGTAGTAAATACCGTTTCTTTCGAAAACGAATGGGCCCTCCTTCAAGCCTTCTTCAGGAAGATTGGGAATAATTTTAGGTTCCGAAGCAAGTTCCAGCATATTCTCCTTCAGCTTCGCCACGTAGATATGCCGCTGCGACCAATACAGATAAGCCTGGCCATCCTTATCGATGAACACATTGGGATCAATGCCATTTACGCCTTTGATGGGCTGCTTTTCGGGCACGAAAGGCCCAGTGGGTTTATCGGAAACGGCCACCCCTATTTTAAATCCTCTTCCATTAGTAGTATCCGCGGGTGTGGAAGGAAAGTAGAAATAATATTTTCCATTCCTTTCAATACAATCGGGCGCCCACATGCTGTAGCTTTCAGGCTTCACCCAATCTACTTTATCCTGGCTTACGATCACGCCATGATCGGTCCATTCCGTGAGATCGGGAGAAGAAAAAACATGGTAATCGGCCATACAGAACCAGCCGGGCCGCCCTCTGCCTTCGGTGCAGGGAATATCGTGGGAAGGATAAACATATATGCGGTCGCCGAATACACGGGCGGTGGGATCAGCGGTAAACTGGTTTGTAATGAAGGGATTTTGCGCCAGCGCAGGTAATACAGTACAAAGGCTAAGCAAGGTAAAAAGCAGGGTCTTCTTCATGTTTAAAATATTGCGGAAAAATGTTGGCATAAACACCCAATTTTAAGTGATTTAAACACCGTTCCTATCAGGTAAATAATACGATTCAAATGTAACGAATCCATCCGGAAAGAAACCGATTGCATTTATTTGAAACAATATAAAAAACCCAGCGGAGAGAACGCCGCCGGGTTGCGATTGAATTGAGATAAAACTGCTACATAAAACAGTATCGTAAACAGGAAGGACAACATGTTGCCACGCTATCCTTCCATAGCAAGCATCGGATGATCTGGGATGACCAGTTATCTTAATACAGGTGTGAAGTACTGCGGCGCCACTGCCCTGTCGCGCATCACCAGGGTATCCTTCCCTACCACAGTCATCTGGGGATGATCGATGGTGTATTCGAGGTACAACGCGTCACGGTCGATGTTCCCCCAGCTTTTCTTCTCCCCTTTTTTAACGAATTTTCCTTTACCGGTAGCGGTGTATCCCGTACCTGCGGCGGAAATCACACACTCTCCCGTTTTGTCATCAAATGTAAGGCGGAGGTTCATGGTTTGGTTTGCGTTGTTGGCGCCCGCAATGGCGATAGGGAGGTCAACAATATTGAGCGCTCTGGTGCTGAGGAGTTTTATTTCATCCTGCTCCACGTACTCTTTTCTTCTTACCACATTTCGGGTAAGCGTTGGGTATGCCGGTTTACCTTCAATGGCATCAACGCCCCTGCGGAGGTAGTTGCCGTGCCATGTATTCACAAACTTCACTACATATACGGTATAATCCTGTGGCTTCACCCCCCAGTTAAACGCGTTAACAGGGTTGGGGTTATCCACGATAGCACGTCCTTTCAGGATAGAATCTGCTCCGGTTACTGAAATCATCTTCAGGGGGATGGCGTAAGTATTCGTGAGTGATTTGGGATCTGCGAAAAACGCATCGGTAAACTGAACATTCACTCCCTCC
Organism: uncultured Flavihumibacter sp.; assembly: GCA_946482545.1. The sequence continues at coordinate 4,047 of CAMLRX010000043.1, forward strand.
AGCAATTGACCTGCGGGGATCCGGATTTCAGGCGCCGCGAGGCTGTAGTAGTTGGCGGGCATGGGCACAACAGGGTTGGTAGCGTCAAAGTAAAGGTTATTACAAAGGGTTTCATCCACCCTCACGCCAATCACCACCTCGTTCCTGTTTTCCCTTACGCCACCCATGGTGGCTTTGATGCTCACCTTCCGCTCATTGTCCAGGGTATTATCGATGTTCAGGTCCTCCCCCAGCACAATGGTTCTGATCGGGAACTGGCTGGCGAAGTAAACTGTTTTATAGTCGTAATCTGGATATATGACTGGCTTATTACATGAAACAAGCGCAACGGCGGCTATCAGTAAACCTGCAAAAATCTTATTCGTATTCATGTTAATGATAATTGATAATTTAAAATCGGGTGACTGCGCTTACCGCCATTGCCTGTTCTGCTTCAGGTTGCTATACTTCAGCACTTCAGAGAATGGGATCGGTCCGTAATACATGTAATCTTCAAACACCCTGGGCTCCACTACAATCGGCGTATATACGGAAGCGTTCACGTCCATACCGCGGGCGGTTTCGTTCAGATTGGCCTTCCAGCGGCGGAGGTCCCAGAAACGGAAACTTTCAAAACAGAGTTCGAGGCGACGTTCGTTACGGATCAGTTGGCGCATCAGGTTCTGGTCATTCTTACATTCTTCCAGATAGGCATCTCCGTTAGTAGTACCAACCCCTGCTCTCCTTCTGATGGCCTTGATCACATCATACGCGGAGAATGCATTGGTGCCGGTACCGGTGGGTCCCCATGCCTCGTTGGCTGCTTCAGCATAGTTGAGGTACATTTCCGTATAACGGATGCGTGGGTAATAACGGTTCCTATTGGCCGTAGCACCGGGCCGGCGGTTAACATCCTGGCGAAGCCGCTTTTTCATGTAGTAACCGGTTCTGGTGGAATTGACACGCACATTGATGCCATCATCGGAGCCAGACCCGCTCCCGGTAGAAATCACCGGGTTATTAAACCCTACAGTATTGCCGTTGTACACAATGTATTTCGCCAGTCTCGGGTCTCTTCCCGCATAAGGATTCGCGGGATCGAAATTGCTGAGGTTACTGCTGATGGGATAGCCGTTCGCCATGGGGAACGCGTCCACCAGGTTCTGCGTTGGGTTCATACGTCCGTTGCCAAACTGGCTGGGTGGGTAATGTTGAATCTCCTGTTCGTTGTTATCGCCTACCCTGTTCTCCCGCCAGATAATTTCTGGAGGATTGTTCCCGTTGGTAAGTCCATCGATCTGCGACCTGTTGTCATAATAAGTACCGCCATCCGCGGGCAATGAATTGGCGCCACCTTTGTACCTGATGATAGCGGCGGCATAATTCGCTGCAGAATCCCATCGGGCTGTATTGGACGCGTGCTGGAAAGCCGGGCTTGCAGCCAGCAGACCAGCCCTTGCGCGTACGGACCTTGCGATCAAACCATTGAACAGTTGAAGGGAATATTGTCCCATCACCCGGTTGTACACACTCACATTTTGCGTAACCGCACGAAACTGCGGATCAACCAGGCTGATGTTGTTTTTGTCTCCATATTCCATGGGCAGCATCAGTTGCGCGCTGTCAAGGTCTTTATAAAGCTGTTCCATACAGGCTGCAAAAGTGGCCCTTGGTGTATTGTACTCTTCTGCCGGACTTTCAACAGTGAGCAGTTTGGTAATGATAGGGACACCCATCAGTTGTCCATCTTCTGTAAACCCGGCATGTGCACGCAACAGGAAGTACATATACATTGCGCGTAAGCCGTAGGCCTCACCTTTCATCCTCATTCTGAAAAGACTATTCGCTTCCTGGTCCGCGGCAAATTTTACGGAATCCACATTGGCAAGAAACAAGTTGATGTACTGCATGGCGCCATACGACTGGTTCCAGACAGAAAGCGGGTTATTGTTCACCGTCCATGAACCTGTTGCCACCAACGCCAACGGATTGATTCTTTCGTTTGTAACCGCATCATCCGTCGCATACTCGCTGTTGTCATAGTAACCGGGAATAGAGCGGTAAGCATTCATAATAAACCCCTGCGCATAGCCTCCGTCCTCATACATTTGCTCCACCGTTCTGCGGTTCTCTTCATCTGGTTGCAGCGCCTTCTTGCACCCGGCAAAGGATAAGGCGGCAATGCCTGTAATCAGCAGATATTTTCTCATATAGTTCGCACTTTAATATTCGTTAAAAAGAAGCCCTCACACCCAGGTTAAAAAAGCGGAATTGCGGGGGCGCTCCAATATTGGTTTCCATTAAACGGCGCTCTTTGGATACAACCAGCAGATTGTCGGCCAGCCCGTACACACTCAGCCCATGTAAGAAAGAACCTTTAAACATATCCTGGCTGAAATCGTATGTGAGCTGCACCCTGTTCAGGTTGAACCTGTTGTTTTTGTAGATCCAGAAAGTGGAGTTCTGGTAATTGTTGTTGCCTGATCCGGCAGTAAGGCGTGGAAAGGTTGCGGAATTGCTGGTAGCTTCTGTCCAGCGACCGAGCACCTGGTCGGAGAATTTACTGGTTCCCCTTACCCAGAAGTAAGAACTATTCTTGAAAGCGATTGCACCGTTCTGGCCATTGCCCAAAGCAAAGAGTGTAAAGTTTTTATACTTCAATGTAAGGTTAATGCCGTAAGTAAAAGGACTGGCACCCCAACCATATTTACCCAGCTCAACCTGGTCGCGGTAATCGATGATGCCATCCTGGTTCACATCTTTGTATTTGATGTCACCGGGCCTTACTTCACCACCAAAAGTTTGCAAAGCATGGTCGTTGATCTCGGCCTGGTTGCGGAAGAAACCTTCACTCACATAACCTCTTGCCACATCAATACTCTTGCCGGCGGCATACAAAGCATCTTCCGGCTGAATTTCATCCCTGAAAAGTACTTCGGAAGAAAACAGCATTCCTGTAAATCCAACGGAGTATTGTAACTGACCAATTTTGTTGTTCACATTCAAGCCAAAATCAAAACCTGAACGTCTTTCGTTATTGCTGTTCAACCAGTTGCGGAAATCGCCGGAACCTGCAAAGAAAGAAGGATAAACAGTATTACCACGAGAAAGCAAACCTTTGGTATCCTGGATAAAATAGTTCACATCCAGCGTAATCAGGTTTTTGAACAAAGCCGCATCAAAGCCCGCTCTGAACTCATTTCTTTTGATGAAAGTCAGGTTTGGATTGGCACCTCTTCCCGATAAAGTGGTGAATCCGCCGGAAGAACCATCGCGCCAGGGATACCAGCCTGCGAGGTCACCGCTGTTGCCATAATAACTGGCATACAGGTAATAATCAGTAGGTTCGTTGTTTGGTCTTACACCTGTAATATCGAGGTCCTGTTTAACGGAAGCATAAGAAGCAAACACTTTCAGGTTGTCAACAAAGCTGATATTGTTTTTAAAAAAATCCTCATCGCTGATGCGCCATCCCGCAGTGAGGGTTGGTGAGATACCGGCCCTGTTGCCTGGTGCCAGTTTGGGGGAATTCACCAGGGCTCCGGTGAAATCCAGGTAATATTTCTGCATGTAGTTGTAAGCCGCGCGCAACCCCAGGTTCGCGTTCCTGATCGGGTGGTAATCGCTTCCTCCTTCATTGTCCACATCGCTTGAAAAAGTAGTGGTATACCACCAGCCCATCAATGAAGTATTGAGGTTATGCCGCTGCGCGAATGAACGGTCGTAGTTCAACTGCGCACGCATAGAGGTGGTTTGTGTGTAAGTGGTACGCCCGATGGATTCGCTGGTGGTATTCAGGTCGTTATTGAAACGTTCCAGGCGCGTGATCACATCTTCTCCATTGATGCGTTCCCAGGTGGGCCTGTAAACAGCATAAGTAACCTGGTAGGCTTCGGAGTAGAGAGAAGAATAATCCATGCTGTATCCGGTTTTGAACGACAAGCCTTTCAGCAGGCCGCTCAGGTCGGCAGCCGCGCCCACATTAAACAGGAAGGTGCGGTACTTCGTTTTGATGTAACCGGCAGCAAGCATATCCGTGAAGGAATTGGTAAGGTTACCGGCCTGGCCGCCAAGCAGGTATTTGCCATCAATCACATAATTACTGTTGTTGACAATGGTTTGCAAATCAGCATTATTGGGATCGAATTTATCGATGGGCACCAGCGGAATATACCTGTTGAAGTTTGCATTCACGGCACCCGATTCACCCCAGAAATTACCACGCCCGGCATAATTATCCGAAACGTTCGCCACAATATCGGTGGATGCGGTCAGCCATTTGTTGAGGTTCATATCCACATTACCCCGGATCTTAAAAGCGAAATCGTTGTTCTTCTTTGTTTCGCCATAATTCATAAGGCTTCCGTTGGTAGACAACCCAATGTTGGTATAATACCTGGCATTTTCGTTGCCCCCGGAAATTTCAGTGGTGAGGTCCGTTCTTGAAAAAGCTTTTTTCAGGTATTCATCGCTGAAGTAATTGATATCGGGGAACCTGTATCCGTAATTGCCCGACCTTGTACTATCGATGGCGCCTTGTGTGTAACCGGCGCCTGGTGTAAAAGTATTGTCGTTCATCAACGCTTCATTGTAAAGCGTCATATAATCGGCGGCATTCAGGTATTTCGGATAAGTTTTGGGGGTAAACATACCAGTATTGGCCCTTACATCTATAGAGAGGGGCTTAATACTGCCGCGCTTTGTGGTGATGAGCACGGCACCTTTCGCGGCATTGTTGCCGTAAAGCACAACCGCGGTTGCGGCTTTCAACACGGTAATGGACTCCACTTCCACCATCCGCACTTCTGATGCCTGGCGGGGAACACCATCCACCAGGATAAGTGGCGTTTGTCCCCACACGCTCCCGGTATAGCCGGGCACCAGGCTCGCCAGGTTATCCAGGCTGCTTACACCGTAACTCTTTTTCAGCAGTTCTGATACGTTCACAGTACTAACACCACCCAGCAGGTCTTTTTTTGCCACGGTGCCAAAAGCAACATTTACCAGACTGTCTTTATTATCCTGTGCCTGCAAACCTATGGCGCTGCAAAAAGCCATAGAGAGTGCGATACAGGAACCCTTTATATTTTTGCTAATCATTTTTTCAAATTTTAATTTTTACCAGCCTGGATTCTGCTTAAAATCTAAATAAATACTGGCATCGTTCACCAGGAATGGGAACCAGTAATGCCTTTCCCCCAGTTGTCTTTCGAAGAGAATGGTTTCCCTGAAATTCGCCACACGGGCGTTCTTTGGATCTGCGTAAACCTGAGACTCTGGTGTGGCACGGTCGAACTCGATTCCTTTCTTGTAGGTGTACGGGCGTTGAGTAAACAGCAACCAGCGGCGGAGGTCGTTAAACCGGTGTCCTTCAAACGCCAGTTCCACGGCACGCTCGCGGCGGTATTCACTTCTGAAAGCCTCCTGGGAAACGAGGAATTTCGCGGCTACATGTCCTACGCCCAAACCTGGCCTGTCTCTGATGAAGTTCACCGCATCAACGGCAGTCTTCTCATAACCCGGCGCTTTCGCGGTGGGAGAATTGTATCCTTCTGATGCTGCTTCCGCGTACAACAGGTACACATCGGCCAGGCGCATAAAACTCAGCGAAACGGCGTTGTTTTCCCTGAAGCCGTCATAATCGTTCACCATCTTCCTGATGAATTTAGAAAGCATATAGCCCGTAAACACTCTCTTTGTGGCATTGTCGGTCCTGAAAAATCCACCGGTGAACAGGCTCGCATATACGCGCCTGTTATCGTTGCCGGCGAAGCTGGGGTTCTGCACCATTCTTTCCCCGTCAATCACGATATCATGGTACAACCTGGGGTCCCTGTCTTTCCAGGGATATTCCGGGCTATAGCCTGATTCTGCATCGGCGGCTTCAGGGTTCGGAATGGGCAGGCCATTGGCCATGCCGTAATGGTCCACATAGTTTGCAGTAGGATACACCTTGATACCGGAGTTATTGATGCTCATGGGCCTGTAGTCGTTCACCTGGTTCCAGCGGAAGCGGCCACCCACATCGGCGAAATTTTCCATCATGATGGCTTCCTCTTCACCAGGCACCCTTCCTCCGGAATTGTGTGTATAAAACAAGTTGGAATAGTTGGAGAAGTTGGAGAGTTTATAACGCTGTGTGGTTTCAATCAGCTTCAATGTTTCTCCCAATACATCAGCGGCCTTTTTACAATAATCCACATTATACGTAGCGCTGCCTGTGGATTCTCTGTTCATTAAAGGACTTCCGGCATACAGCAGGTTCTTGCCCATAAATGCCATGGCCATAATTTTATTGGCGCGGTAGTTATTGGAACCGGCAGTAGCCTGTCCTGGTTGTATATCGTCCCATCTTACAGGAAGCAGTTCAGCAGCCTTCTGAAGATCGAGCGTCACTTTATCCGCAGTTTGCTGGTAGTTCAAACGGGGAATCCTGGGTGCTGTTGATTTAGACAGCACGGTATCCACATAAGGAAGTCCTCCCCAATATTGCATCAGCATAAAGTGGAACCACCCGCGGAAGAAATACAACTGACCGGCGATCACATCTTTTTCCGCCTGTGTTGCTTCGGTGAGCTGATCCAGGTTGGCCAACCCGATATTCGCTTTACGGATACCGTACCAGGCCAGTCCCCAGAGGTTTCCTTTCGACCCGCGATCGTTGGTGGCCGCGGGGTTTCCGCCATTCTTGAACCAGGATCCGAAGATAGCCGTATTCCATCCCCAGTAATCGCCCTGGTCTATATTGTAAGCGAACACACGGGTTTCAGTGGGTTCCCACATTTCATCTTCTCCGAAGTTCCAGCTATTGTGTGATCCGATCCCCGTTACCAGCGGGATGCAGGAGTACAATTCTTCCGTGAATCCCTGGAAGTTGCGGAAGTTTTTGAAAGCCTCCGTTTCATCTATATCTGCCAGGGGAGACTGGTCGAGGTATTTGGTGCAGGAACTAACTCCAATTGCTATTGCCAGCACAATTGCTACGGGCAATAATATTGTTTTAAAACGCTTGTTCATACCAATTAAAATTTATAATGTGATATCTAAACCTAGATTGAAACGCCTTACAGTTGGGTATGCGCCGCCGCTGGCACTGGCTGCGAAGTTGGACTCCCTGTCGTCTGGCATTTTGGTCCAGAGCAGCAGGTTGTTTCCACCGGCAAATATTTTGCAGGTCTTGATGCCCAGTCTTGAGGTAGCCCTTGTTGGCAGCGTGTAGCCCACTTCAGCGTTTTTCAACCGCACATAAGAGCCGTCAAAAAGATAACGTGTGCCGTTGTTACCTGCGCCGCCTTCCGTACCAATTCTGGGAAGCGGCAATTCTCCCGGGGATGCTTTCGTCCAGTATGTCCCTTCCACGTAAGCCACATTGGAACCGGAGTAAGTATTGAAGGTGGGGAAATCAACAAAGCGGGTCACATTGTTCACGCCATAGAACTGGAAGAAAATGCTGAAACCTTTCCAGTCTGCTCCTATACTTGCGTTGTACGTATTTTGAGGAGATCCGCTGTATTCAGTTGGCGCCTGGTCGTTCTGGTCAATAATACCATCACCGTTGTAGTCGATGATGTTGAAGTCGCCGGGCAGTTTGTTCTGGTTATTTGTATTGCGTTGTGTACTTCCATAGATATCATCCCAACTGCTGAGGTACCCCTGGTTGAGGTAAGAGCGTGTCTGCCCAAGGTAATGCCCTTCCTGTTTGCGGTAGGAAGGCAACAATTCTGGATCATCCCTGAACACCACTTTGTTCTCTGCATGGGTCATATTCGTGTTGGCCCAGACCCTTACACCGCTTGGGAATACATGGTTGATCCTGAGTTCAAATTCATATCCTTTACCGGATGCTTCCCCGATATTTGCGTTGGGTGCGGTTTGGCCGAAATAAGTAGGAACGGAGCGCTGATCACCGGCAACAATGATGTCTCTTCTGATGTCATTGAACACATCCACACTTCCCGAAACAGCTCCATTAAGGATACTGTATTCCACGCCTATGTTGCGCTTTTCAACCGTTTCCCAGGAAATAACGGGGTTCCCGAGACTGGACAATCTGTAGAAAGTATAGATGGTATTGCCTGAACCGGAAGGCGTGGGCAATACGGTGTTACCGCCGAAACTCCACTGATCTCTGTACAGCCAGCGGCCGTTCACGTTATCGCTTCCCACCAGTCCCCAGGAAGCGCGTAGTTTCAGGTTATCGATGAACGATACATCTTTCATAAATTTTTCGTTGCTGATCATCCAGCCACCTGAAAAAGAGGGGAAGAAGGCGAAACGGTAATCGGGGCCGAACTTTTCTGAACCGTTATAAGCGCCGTTTACTTCAAAGAAGTACCTGGAATCATAACCGTAGGTACCACGGAACACCCAGTCTTCCCGGTAGAAGGGGAACGCGCTGCCTGTGGCGCCCCGCTCGCGCTGGAACAACGCAAGCCCGGTTACATCGTGTTTTCCGAACCGGCGGTTGTAATTGAGTTGCAGCATATAGTTCAGCCTGCGGTAAGTGGCACCGCGGTCCACACTTCCAGCCTGGCTGGTCCAGCGCACCATATCGGCATAATCCAGTTGTGTACCGGAATTAACCACGTTTTCCAGCACAACAATTCCGTTCAGCGGATTGATCCATTTGCGCTGCGGACCGTTGTAGAGGTCATTTACACCGCGCTGTGTTTCACTGAAAGTATTGTCCAGCGATAAACTTCCTCTTGCACTGAGGCCTGTTGTAACAAAATCCAGTTGCTGTTGTAAGGCGAAATCGGTTGTGAGTTGCGTTCTTGTCCTTTTCTCCAGGCCAGATACCGCCAGGTTATATACAGAGTTTGGCACATCGGCATTACGGGGAGAATAGAAGCCCCAGGTACCGTCGGAGTAGATGGGACGCATAGCGTCGGGAGCAGAACGGTATGCCGATATCCAGTAAGCCTGGTCGCCATCCTGGGCGCCCCAGGGCAATTGGCGCACACCATTCGAACCGAAAATTTTGGTAGAGAATTTAGTGGTATTGGTGAGGTTGAAATCAAGGTTACTACGCATGTTCACACGAGTGTACCCGTAACCGGAACTGTATCCCCTGTCGTTATCAAAAGATTTGAACAGGTCACCTTCATAGGTATAATCGATTCCGGCGAAATAAGTAACAAACTTGGAACCACCTGATACGTTGGCGCTGGTGTTGTACGACATGGCGCGCTCACGGAACAGTTCCTTTTCCCAGTCCACATTAGGATACCTGTCCCATTCTTCGTCATTGGCCGGATTGCGGTATTTCTGCAGAATTGCTTCGGGTAAGGAAGCGCTCCAGCCTCCCTGGTTGATGATGAGTTCGCGCTCAATAGAGCGGTTCTTTAAAGAGAGCGCATCATAAGCGTCGTATTTTTCAGGAAGTTTGGAAGCTATTTTAGCCGTCATATTGGAACGGATCTGAATATTGGCCCTTCCCTGTGTACCGCGCTTGGTAGTAATCAGGATCACCCCGTTTGCACCTCTTACACCGTAAACAGCCGTGGCGGAGGCATCTTTCAAGACAGAAATACTTTCTACGGAAGCAATATCAATGGAACTCATGGAACGCTCAATACCATCCACCAGAATCAGCGGGCTGGCATTGTTCCAGGTTGTTTGTGCACGGATGATGATCTGCGGATCTTCTGCACCTGGCATACCGGAGCTGGAAGAAGTGACGAGACCGGGAAGGTTCCCTGTTAAAGCCATCCCCAGGTTACTGATCCCACCAGTACGCTCCAGTACCTTACCGGTGGTTTGTGTGATGGACCCGACCACGCTGGCCTTTCTTTGCTGGCCGTAGCCAATCACCACCACATTGTCCAGTTCGGAGGCGGCATCTTTCAGGTTGATGACGATATAATCCTGGTTGCCAACATTGATCGATTGTGTTGATTTGCCCACGTGGGTCACCTCCAGCACCTGTGCCCCATCAGGAACGGATATGGAAAAATTGCCATCTTTATCTGTTTTGGTGCTTACGCCTGTCTGTTTTACCTGCACGGAAACATCCGCGACCGGTGCACTTTTGGCATCAAGCACCAATCCTTTCACCACCCGCGCGTTCTGAGCGTACAGGGGGCCACAGAAAAAGATCGCCGATAGCGCTAACGTAGCCACGTATAGCCCTCTCCGCATCATTGAACTGAGAATCATGATGAACTTTTTTAATGTTTGAATTTGTTGCGAAAGAAACGGGCGTGTTCAGGATTGGTCACTCCCGGAGACACACCTGATCATAAAAACCGCTTACGGTTTCCTTACATTCACCTAAGTAATAATTGTAATACTGACACTAATGGGGAAAAATGTACGCTGGCATAAACATCGTTTTGGTTTCATAATGCAATCGTTTAAAGTTGAAAAATTGGAAGTCAGGGAAGACCTGACTAAAGCAGCAAACTAAAAGTAGCCCTGTTACCCAAAAATTGGTAGCAGGAATCTTTAAAAGAATAGGAGGAATGTTTAATAGCGGAGAGGAGAAATGCTACTACCATGTTAACTACAAGAAAATCAATCACTTAAAAACCAATGCAACCGATTGTTGAAATGTTGAAAAATGCCCCTTTGTGCTATTATCGATCAAAAAGGATACGCCTGACGTAGGAACATATTACTTCTTTTATACCGGATGAATGTGGCGGCAGCTTTAACAATATCATCTGTAGAAGTTGATTTTTAAATTCTATCGTTTGAATTAAAATAGCCGGCTCATAATGTATTCGATTTCATTTTTAGTTTTAATTTAGTGACCTCAACTTAGTGGAGCATTCCTCCCACTTGCCGGTTAACCACAACGCACACTTCCCTCTTCAGGCTATCAGCTAAAATATTCCCTTTATGAAGCATTACTTTGTCCGGGCGATACTTTTTACTTTATTATTAGCCTCATCGGCTATCGCGCAACAAACCGGTACTTTATTACCTGACATCATCAGTGAAGATGGTACAACTGCAGCATTCCCTATTGCAACCAGCGACGCCTCACCTGCTCCGGTATTTTATGCCCGGGAGGAGTGGCTACCCGTCGTCAGGGCAATCGGAGATTTAAGGCAAGACATTGCGCGGGTGACCGGACAGTTACCCAACGCAGGCATCTCCCAGGAAAAAACTGCCGGGTACCAGATACTCATCGGTACGCTGGGCAGGAATAAAATCATCGACCAGTTGGTGAACGCCAAAAAGATCAAAGCCGAAGACCTGAAAGGGAAATGGGAAAGTTTTGTAATCACAACCGCTTCCCATCCCAGCAACCCTACCCAGAAACTCCTTGTGATTGCCGGAAGCGATAAAAGGGGAACGATATTCGGCATCTATGAACTTTCAAGGCAACTTGGCGTTTCCCCCTGGCATTGGTGGGCTGATGTACCGGTAAAGAAAAGAAAGAGCGCATATGTGCTTCCCGGCTATTATGCCTCAGGAGAACCCAAAGTAAAATACAGGGGGATTTTTATCAACGACGAAGAACCCGCTTTCGGCGGATGGGCAAGGGCAAAATTCGGAGGCATTAATCATAAGATGTATGCGCATATGTTCGAATTACTGCTTCGCCTTCGCGCCAACTACCTTTGGCCTGCCATGTGGGGAAAAGCATTTAACGAAGACGACACGCTTAACCCGAAACTAGCGGATGAATACGGCATAGTAATGGGCACCTCCCATCATGAGCCTATGATGCGCGCTCAAAAAGAATGGGGCACCAACAGGAAAAAATACGGCAATGGTGAATGGAACTATCAGTCCAATAAAGAAGGACTGCTTCAGTTCTGGGAAGATGGCTTCCAAAGGAATAAAAACTATGATAACCTGGTTACGATGGGCATGCGTGGAGACGGAGACGAGCCCATGCATGACTTAGGTTCTGCTGAGGCCAATTTTAAACAGTTGGAACAGATTATGACCGATCAGCGGAAGATCATAGAAAAAGTGACAAAAAAACCAGCCAAAAACACACCACAATTATGGGCACTCTACAGTGAGGTACTGGAATACTTTGACCAGGGCATGAAAGTTCCCGACGACATGACTATACTCCTCTGTGACGACAACTGGGGAAATGTACGGCGCCTTCCGGAAATCAACGGTAAAAAACATCCGGGGGGATACGGCATGTATTACCATGTGGACCTGCATGGCGCGCCCAGAGCTTACCAATGGCTCAACATGACACAGATTCCGCACATGTGGGAGCAGTTGCAACTCACTTACAGCTATGGCGTGGATAAAATATGGATACTGAACGTGGGCGACCTCAAGCCGAATGAATACCCCATGGATTTTTTCCTCCATATGGCCTGGAACCCAACATCATTCAGTGCAGAAAACCTGGTGGCGTATACGAAGCAATATACTGCAAGCCACTTCGGAACTGATCAGGCCAATGAAGCTGCGGAAATACTGGACCAGTATTGTAAGTTCAACAGCAGGATCACCGCTGAAATGCTGGACCACCGCACCTACAACCTGCAAAGCGGAGAATTCCTCCAGGTACGGGATGCCTACCTCGCACTGGAAGCCAGGGCGTTGCGGCAATTCATCGCCCTGGAAGAAAAGTACAGGGACACCTACAAACAAATCATTCTACATCCAGTAAGGGCAATGGCCAATCTTTATGACATGTACTATGCCGTGGCCATGAACAACAAACTCGCGGCAGAAAAAGACCTCCGGGCCAACTACTGGGCAGCTTATGCAGACTCCTGCTTCAGCAGGGACGCAGCCTATACTCGGGATTACAACCAGCACATTTCCGGCGGCAAATGGAACCACATGATGGATCAGACACATATCGGCTACCGCTCCTGGGATGAACCAAGGGGAGGGAACATAAAACCTGCTGTAAAACGCATTATACCTGAAGAGGCACGCTCCGGGGGGTATATTTTCAAAGAGAAACATGGCGTAGTAGCCATGGAAGCAATGCACTATTTCGACAACGAAGCCACGCAACATACAAAATGGACGATCATTCCCGATCTCGGAAGGACCGCCTCGGCAGTGGCTTTGATGCCTTATACCCATTCCACCGACAGCGCGCACATTGCTTACAGGATGCAGTTTGAAAAAAAACCGGATTCAGTGAAAGTTTGGCTCTTCTTTGACTGCACCCTCCCGTTCAAAAAAGGCGGACATCAGGTGGCGTTAAGTTTCAACAATGGAAAGGAAATTGTCCGGAACATTAATGTGGACCTTAACTGGGCAAACAACTATTCTAAAATGTATCCTGCAGGCGCCGCCAGAATGATTGAGGTCAGCACCATATTGGATGTACCCTCCACTGCAGACGAGCTGCATACGCTGAAAATCCGTCCGCTTGATCCCGGCGTGGTACTTTATAAAATTGTGGTGGACAATGGCGGATATGAAAACACCTATCTTAAAATGCCGGAGAGTCCGTACAAAAGACCATAATCCCCATTCTATGACAGTAAAATTCAGGATATGAAAAAATACTTATGCTTTCTCGCGCTGGCATCACTCTGGCTGCATACCGGCTATGCCCAACCGGGAAAAGAGCATACCGAAACGGTATTCAGATACACCAACCCCATCACCAGGGATACAGCCATTTCTATGCGGGATCACTTTATTATAAAAGTGGACAGTCTTTGGTATTGTGTAGGCACTTCGAATCCGGTTTGGGAGGGGCCGAATCCGGGCGTGCGCCTGCTGGTGTCAAATGACCTGTTGCACTGGCAACAACACTCCTGGTTAATTGACGCGAAAAAACTACCGGCAAACACGCCATACAACGGGCGCTTCTGGGCACCTGAAATTCATTTCATTCAGCACAAATACTGGCTCACGATCAACAGCGGCGAAGTTACTGCCGGGGATCCTAAAGGCATGAACACACACCGGGTGTGGCTATTTTCTTCCGACAAAGTAACCGGCCCTTACCATTTGGTAAATGCCAACCCACTGACCCCTCAATACAATAATGACGCAACGCTTTTCGAAGACGAAGACGGGCAAACCTACTTCTATTGCAGTGGTAACGGACTCTTCCAGGCGAAGATTGATTTACCCTCCGGTAAACTTACTTCTCCCCTGGAGAAGTTCCTCGACAAAAAGCAACCTGGCTGGCCCGAATGGATGATCGGTGGAATAGAAGGGCCTTTCGTCATCAAAAAAGAAGGCATTTATTTTATGTTTTTCTCTACCTGGACACGCGGGTATGAAGTAGGATTGCTCCAATCAAAGTCGCCGCTGGGACCGTGGGAACTGGTGTCGCAGGAGCCTATATTCGGAACAAGAAAGAAAGGGTACAGGCCCGAACTGGCAAAAGGAGGCGGCTATGACCATCTTATATTCAACGATACACAAGATCCTTACCAGGAAACAGGACACAACGCACTCTTTACAGGACCGGATGGCAACCTATGGAGCTCCTGCCACTACTTTGCGGATGAAAAAAGACCTTATCCTTACAGCCAGACCTTCAAGGACTGGGAAAAAACACCACAATTAGGATTCGAACCAGTATATTACAACAATGGAAGGTTCTATATAAACGGCCCCACCTGGACGGAGCAAACGATCCGGTTTAAACGGAAGTGAGGGACTCATTGCGAACACAAAATCATTGCCATGCGCCATATTTATCTGTTTCTCCTGCTCACTTCATCTTTCCAGCTTCAAACCCTCGCCCGGCAAAACAACAAGCCCATCCAGGTACTCATTGTTGACGGCTACAGCAACCACGACTGGCGACAAACCACGCGCCTCATCAAATGGATGCTGGAAGAAACAGGACGTTTCCAGGTGGAAGTGGCTACCGCACCAACAGATACCACAGCATTTCACTGGGCACCTGATTTCTCCCGGTATGACGTAGTGATTCAGAACACCAACAATATTCACGATGGGAAACTCCGCTGGCCAAGGGCCGCGGAAATAAGGCTGGAAGAATATGTAAGCAACGGCGGCGGGCTTTATGTGTTGCATTCCGCCAACAACGCGTTCGCGCATTGGGAAGCCTACAACAAAATGATCGGTATGGGATGGCGGCCCAGGTCCTATGGGTTTGCGCTGGAGATTGATTCAACTCAAAAAGTAGCGCGTATTCCTCCGGGTGAAGGGCAGGGCACGGGCCACGGCGACCGGTTCGATGCCATCGTTCAAATACTCACCACCCACCCCATCAATAAAGGTTTCCCTAAAGCATGGAAAACGGCCAATACGGAGGTCTATCATTTCCCGAGAGGCAGCGCTGAAAACCTGACTGTTTTATCCTACGCGTTCGACAGTTCTGCTACAAGACGGCAATGGCCGCTGGAATGGGTGGTCCAATATGGGAAAGGAAAAGTCTATAATTCCAGCATGGGCCATTTATGGGCAGGAGAAAAGTTCCCTGTTTCCTACAGATGCATCGGCTTCCAGACCACCGTAATCCGGGCAACAGAATGGCTCGCCACGGGCAAAGTAACTTATCCCGTTCCCAAAAACTTCCCGTCAAAAAGCAGTACCAGCCTGAGAAACGAAGCTGATTATGAAGAAAGGGACTTATAAAGACCTGCGTTCAGGCATTATTACTATCAACTAAAAAAGAGTGGCGTACCGTTACCGATACGCCACTCCTGTGATAAAACAGCTGTATCTTTTCTATAACTTATCTGTAATGTTGAAATAATCAAAATCCACCGATCCTCCAGGGGTCTTCGTGGCATAATTGAACAACGCAAACCTGTAACCGATAAACTGGGGAATGGTATAAGCCATTTTCAGCGGTTTACCGATGGCGGTCCATTTTTTACCATCCAGGCTGTAATAAAAACTGGCGGTATCTTTTTTGTCTGTGAAATCACAATCTGCTTTTAAATACACCATCTGCTGCCGGAGCGGTATGCTTTCCAGTTCAACAGGAATTCCTGTTCCACCGGCGCTCACCATTACGATGTATTTTTCGTTCCCCTGCATTTTTACACCTACCTGTCCGAAGTTCTTTTGCAACAGGCCAAGTCCGGCAAAGTCTCCGTCTTTCATTTTGGAAATGTCAATAGCCGTGCTGCCGGAACAAACGGGTCCGATGGTACGCTGTGTTAAAGAATTTCTTGCCTGCAGGAAGCTGGTATCCACCCTTCCGGTGGTGAGGCGCAGGTAACCCGGCCTTGCTTTCACCGACCACAAACTGTTGTCCGGGTTATGGTTCCATTGCCATACAAGGGGCAAAGCAGGCTCTCCTTTTTTGCGCGTGAATGCATCTGAATGTACGATTCCCGGGATGAGTCCCTTACTTGCAGGAAGGTTCAGTTGTTCAGGCACTTTTCCATTCACGCCCAGCACAGGCCAGCCATCTTCCCATTGTACGGGCACGAGGTATGGAATGCGCCCCACGGCACCGTAATCTCGGAAAAGGTAGGAATACCAGGTACCATCGGGCATGTCTATCAAACCGCCCTGGGCAACGCCCAGGTCCTGCAAACCGATTCTGCCTTCATAAGGGCCGTGAATATTGTCGGCACGGTGGATCACCACGGTACGCATGCCGCCCGGAGGCCAGGAGATGTTGAACAGGTAATATTTTCCATTCACTTTGAACAGTTGCGATCCTTCCGCTGGAAGTCCGCCCCGCTTTCCTTCCGGCATGCTTGGCGCAGTGGCGTTTTCGATCACCACTTTTTCTGTACCTGGTTTTACCCCGGAAAGATCATCCTTCAACTCCACCAGGTTGAGTTTTCCGCCGCCATACAACATATATACCTTTCCATCGTCGTCGAAGAACAGGGAATGGTCGTGCATCATAGGCTTAAAAGAGATGGCTTTCCAGGGGCCTCTCTCAATATCTTTTGTAGTGTAGATGTATGTTTTCCCGGTTGTTTGCGCAAAAGTAGAAACATAATAAACACCTTTGTGGTAGCGGATGGAACTGGCCCAGGAACCTCTTCCATAAGTACTCTTGTTGTTGGTGAGGTTCAGCTCGTCCACATTGGCCAGTGTATCATACGCATAGCCAATCAGTTTCCAGTTGGAAAGGTCTGTAGACTTCATGATGGGCACACCAGGACTCATGTGCATGGTGGTGCTGCTCATGTAATAATTATTGCCTACTCTTATCACGGAAATATCCGGCACGTCCGCAAATATGACCGGGTTGGCAGCTTTGGGCTGCGCCTGCAGTTTCACAGCCGCCAGCAGGGAGAGCATAGCCGTAAAACGAACAATACTTTTCTTCATGTTGCTTTTATTTTTATTGCCTGTTCAATCATTTAAAGTGCGGTAAATATGAGCAACTGTCCTTTTGCCGTAGGCACATCATATAAAATTGATGGCTTTACTGCGGGAAGCGCGAGCGACGCTTTAGGCGATACCACAGGCGCAGGAATAACTGCGGTTTCAAAGAAGGAATTCGGGTTAGCTCCGGAAGCTTCTTTCAAAGACGCGCCAGTGTTCAGTTTCATAGCATTGTGTACCCGAAGCCTGAGGTTGCCGCCCAGGTTCGATTTCACGGAAAGGGTCTTCAACTTTCCTTCCTTCCATTCCATCTTCACGATTTCAAAACCGCCCCAGGCCCGCAGTCCTGTGATGCTTCCCGACTTCCACTCATCCGGCAGCGCTGGTAATATATGAATAGCACCGTCGGAAGTTTGCATCAGCATTTCCGTGATGCCCGCCGTGCAGCCGAAGTTTCCATCTATCTGGAACGGGGGGTGCGCATCGAAGAGATTGTTGTAGGTGCCGCCGCCGCCCGGGTTCACGCCCAAAGGGGTAAGCTGGTTTTTAATCAGTTGGTATGCATGGTTTCCGTTCTGCATTTTCGCCCACCAGTTCACTTTCCAGCCCATGCTCCATCCGGTAGATACATCTCCACGGTGGAGTAATGTGGTGTTGGAGGCGCTGAACAATTCGGGGGTCCGGTAAGGAGAAATCTGATTGGAAGGGAAAAGTCCGTACAAATGCGAGATGTGCCGGTGCTTGTCATCAGGGCTGTCCACATCATCCAGCCATTCCTGTAATTGCCCGTGCTGCCCGATGTGCATGGGCGGCAGCCGTTTGCGCATACGGATGAGCGTATCCACAAAAGCCGCGTCCTTCCCCAATACACGTGCGGCGCGTATTGCCGTGGTGAAGGCATCAAAAACAATCTGGTTGTCCATGGTGGCACCGGCGTCAATGGAAGCACCTTCGTGTGCACGGGGCGCATTCTCCGGAGAAGTTCCGGGGTTTACGACCAGCCATTTGTTCGCAGGATGTTCCACCAGGAAATCGACATAAAAAGTTGCCGCGCCTTTCAGTACCGGGTAAACGCTTTCGAGGTATTGCTTATCGCCATTGTATAAGAAATGTTCCCAGAGGTGCTGACTTGTCCAGCCGCCGCCCGCATTCCATATTCCCCAGAAAGCGCCATCCACGGGGCCCGTGGCCCGCCAGATGTCTGTATTGTGGTGCGCAACCCATCCTCTGGCACCGTACATGCTTTTTGCGGTAGTGGCGCCGGTTTCCGCCATCTCCTTCACCATCGTAAGGAAGGGTTCGTGCAACTCGGCGAGGTTGGTTCTTTCCGCGGGCCAGTAATTCATTTCTGCGTTAATATTAATGGTGTACTTACTGTCCCATGCTGGCCGGAGGTTGTGGTTCCAGATGCCCTGCAGGTTCGCGGCCTGTCCGCCCGGTTGGGAAGAAGAGATGAGGAGGTAACGCCCGAACTGATAGTACAAAGCGATGAACTGCGGATCAAAGGTATTCCTGAAGTTGGAAAGCCGTTCATCCGTTGGAAGTGATTCCGCACCGGAAGTGCCCAAATCAATTTTTACGCGGTTGAAATATTTCTGGTAGGCTGGCACATGCGCCTTCAGCAAGGCGGCGTAAGTTTTAGCCGTGGCCTTGTCGAGGTAAGCTTTCGCGCGCTCCTGTTCATTGCCGCTAATGTCTTTGTAATTGTTGAAATTGGTGGCGATGGAAATATAGATCGTAACAGCGTTGGCGCCTTTCACTTCAATGGTGCTGTCGCCGGGAATCACCTGCCCTCCTTCGTTGCGCAACCGTGCGATTCCTTTGAATCGTATTTTGCCTTCCACGCCCTCGTGATCGCTTGTAAGTCCATCTATGCTAAGTTCATTTCCTGCCGCTTTTATTGTTGCGCGGCGATGCGGGGTAGCATAAGCCGCTGTAAAAGAAACGGCACCGGGCTTGCTTGCGGTAAGTCTTACGGCCACTACCCTATCAGTAAAGGAGGCAATCGCTTCACGTGTATAAGTGATGCCATTAGTTGTGTAGGAAGTCTTGCTGACCGCGGTTTCAATATCCAGTTCACGGTGGTAACCGGTATAGTTTTCGTGCCCGTTGAATGTAAGCAGCAGGTTACCTACTGGCTGAAACATCTGGCCGGAGGAGGCTTTGCCGAACATCACTTTATTGGCCAGGCGTTCCGCATCTTTGTATTTCCTGTCAAAAATCAGTTGACGGATTTCCCCCAGCGAATCCAGTGTTCCGGGGCTATCGTTCCGGTACGGACTTCCACTCCACACCGTATGTTCATTCAGTTGAATGATTTCCTGCGGCACATTGCCATACACCATGGCGCCTTGTCTTCCATTTCCTATCGGCAGGGCATTCTCCCATACTTTACCGGCAGGCTGTTTGTACCAGAGCTTCCAGGCACCTTTGGTATTCGTTTGCGCCTGTCCGTCCGACATTACTGTAACCAATGCCAACAGCAAGATAAAAGATACCGAGCACCATTTCTTTCTGTTCATGCTTACGTATTTAATTTGATCACGTTTGAGGTTATCTGACAGCCTTTACACCGGTTGTTGTTTCCAGCACTTCCCGGATGGTACCATCTTCGTTGTAGTGAAGATACTCCACACAAACGGATCTTCTGTAGCCACCGCCATCGGGGAGCGTGCCGTTGTGGTAGAAGAAGTAAGACTGCCCTTTAAAATCAACCACGCCGGGATGCGTGGTAAAGCTATTCTTTACAGGTTTCTGTATCACACCACGGTACTCCCAGGGACCATTAACACTGGTGGCAGTGCAATATTCGATGGATTCCGGCATATTGGCGGCGTAGAGCAAATAGTACAATCCATTCCTTTTGTAAATCCAGGGCGCTTCTGTAAAGTTCTTGGGTTTAAATGCCTGGATCGGCCCATCCAGTTCCACCATATTGTCTTTCAGTTTGGCGTACTTACAGGTGCCGTTGCCCCAGAAAAGATACGCCTGTCCATCATCGTCTATGAACACGGCTGGATCAAGATCGTCCCAGCCATGCTTCATATCAGTGGTCATTTCGTTGGTGATCAGCGCTTTTCCGATCGCGTCTCTGAAAGGCCCCTCCGGCTTGTCGGACACTGCAACCCCAATCGCTACGCCTCCTTTGCTGTCCGCATTGTTTTTGTGCATCACGGAAACATACCAATAAAACCTGCCATTCCTTTCGATACAATGCGCGGCATTAGCAGCATAAGAAGCCCATGAGAAATCGTTGGGCGACAACACGGGACCATGGTCTTTCCATGTGGCCATATCTTTCGAAGAGAACACATGCCAGCTTGGCATCTTATAACTATTCCCTCCTACCGGAGTAGTATCGCGCCCTGCATATACGTAAATGGTATTCTTATGCACCAGCGGCGCGGGATCGGCGGTATAGATGTGCGAAACAATTGGATTCTGTGCTTTTGCGCCGCAGTATCCGGACAGCAGCAGACATGCCGCAAATATTTTTTTCTTGTTCATCATTGTAGTATTCAACAGTTTGTTGCAGCCAGTACCTTAGGCGCTACAATGTCCTTTTGTAATTAAAGAAATCAACATCAATGTATCCACCTAACTGCTTAGTGGCGTAATTGAACAAGGCGAATTTGCTTCCCATGAATAATCTTGTATAGTCGAAAATCATTTTGTAGGGTGTTCCTATCCGTGTCCAGTTCTTATTATCGGTACTGTAATAGCATGTAGCAAGGTCCTTGTTCAGGTTAAAATCGCCATCGATACGCAGGAATACCTTATCGCCTGTAAGTGCCACCCGTTCCAGTTCTTCCGCCGTCACGCCTTTGACTTCTTTGCTGCGGCTATCCAGTTCCACCAGGTTGGAAGACATCGTAATGAAGCGTTTCCCGTTTTCCTGTACAACAGATAAAATCCCTGAGTGCCCGTTAAATGCACTGATTCCGGCCACATCTCCGTCTTTCATCGCGGAAAGTTCCAGGGCTGCCACACCGGAACAGGTGGGCCCCTCCATCCGCTGGGTGATGGTATTGGGTGCGAGGTAGAGGTTGCTTACCACCCGACTGGTTTTAAGCCGGAGGTACCCTTTGCGTTCGGTCAGCGACCAGGCGCTGTTTACAGGGTTGTGGTTCCACTGCCAGTTCAACTTCAGCACGCTGCCTGAAAAATCATCGCTTTCAACGATCTTCCTTCCGGTATCATGTGTTTTCAGCGGAACGCTGGCATGTATTGGCACTTTTCCGTTCTCATCGCCCAGCATGGGCCATCCGTCTACCCAACGTACAGGCATCAGCAAAGGCACACGGCCCACCCCGCCCCTGTCCTGAAAAATAAGTCCGTACCAGTTCCCTTGCGCATCATCAATGATAGCGCCCTGCCCCGCATAAGGGAAGCCCGCAAAATTATCCTGGAGAATCACCTTCTTTTCATACGGTCCGGTAATCTTATCGGCGCGGTAACACACCTGCCTGCGCGGCTTACCCCTTGGCCAGGATATCATCAGCAGGTAATATTTTCCATTATGTTTTATCACCTGGCTTCCTTCCAGCAAACCAGTTTCTTCCGGATCACGTTCAAAAATTTTCATCTCCACCCCACCGGGCTTCACATCCGAAAGGTCTGCGTTCAGTTCATTGAGCGCACCTGTACCGGAGAACACATACACCCGGCCATCGTCATCAAAAAACAACGACGCATCGTGAAAATGTTTGGTACGCGCCACCAGTTCCCATTTTCCCGAGGGGTTCTTCGTTTTATAGATGTATGCACGGAAAGGCTGATCATTCGGCGAAAACAGCACATAATAAAAGCCGTTGTGGTAACGGATGGAAGAAGCCCATTGCCCCCTGCCATAAACCGTCCCTCCCTGCAGGTTGTATTTGGAGTTATCGGTAAGACTGTCGAACACATAGCTTGCCATCTCCCAATGTACGAGGTCCTTCGATTTCATAACCGGGGCGCCCGGCATGAGGTGCATGGTAGTACTGATAAGGTAATAGTGTGATCCGGCCCTGGTAATGGACATATCCGGCACATCTGCCCACATTACCGGATTAGTATAATGTGTTACACCGCCTGCAGCGCTATTGTGTATGGCATCAACAGGTTTCCTGGCACTTCCGCAACCCATCCACATAAAACCCAGGCCCAGGTAAAAAAAAATCTTTTTCATATATGTACATATTCGTTTCGTACGTTTTTCACGTACAGTCTTAATCCATCATGCAGCACTGTATCACTGAATGATCTGGTATTTTCCACTGAGGTGCATCAGGCAGAAAAGGTAAAGCAGCCCATCATAGTAAGGATCAAAATAACCATCTTCATAAGGCTCCAGTTTCGCATTCCACAACTTGTGTACGAAGTCAAGACTTTGTTTTTCCTTATTCACCAAGGAAGCAGATGCCGTGGTAGCAATTAAGCCGAGGGAATGCCGCAGTTTTTTTACGGTGCCGGCCTGTAGAATAAATTCAGGCTTCGAGCCATCCAGTTCGAACTGGTCTTCAAAGCTGTCGATTCCTTTGGAGCGGAGGAACTGCTGAAATCTTTTGGCGTAACCTTCCTGCCAGGCTTTGTCTTTGCCGAACCAGGTATAATCCATTGCGATGTTCATGGGTACGCGCCAGGAATCGTAGCGGAAGGCTGCGGGCATCCAGCGGGTGGAATGCGGCGCGCCACTGAACTCCGCATAATCCGGATTCAGCGCCGTTACGGGATGTGTGGTTCTCTTCAGAAAGGCCCTGGAAGTGTCCGCGCAATCGCGGTAAAATTGTTCGTGCCCGTCTTTGGCGTACACCGCCCATACTTCGTAGAAAGCCGGCAGGTGGTAAGAAGGATCGGTCCAGTTGTAATTGTTACCTTCGGGCACAAAAGTGATCTGTTTGTGTTCCGTATTGATGAGGTTGTAGATGTTCCCTGAGCCATTTTTCTTCCACATTTCATCGAGGATAAACCTGGCCTCATTGTAGTAATGTATCCCGGTATTGTTACCCCATTTGTTCGCGGCGAACAGCAGACTGGTAATATAATACAACTCTCCGTCGGAGGCGGAACCTTCGGAATTCTTTTTCATCGTGGCGGGATTAAAACTCCACGCGAAATAACCTTTCCTTGGACCATCCTGGTGCTGAAGGTATTTCTTCGACCAGCGCCATATTTTATCAAATACATCTTTTTTATCCAGTTGTACCGCCACCATCATCCCGTAGGAAAGTCCTTCCGTACGCGCATCTTTGTTCTTGATGTCCGACACATACGCCATGGAATCGCCCACTTCAAAATAAATGCGGTCCGGCCCTTCGAACAGGTCCTTATAGGCTTTTTCTACCTTCTTATCAATATCGGCCTGCTTATAGCCCGCTTCTTTAAACAGGTTCCTGTACGAGGCATTTTTAAATACCTTTTGCGTAGCGGCCTTCCCTTTTGAGCTATTATTTTGCGCCATGCCACACAAGGGCAGTATGCAGGCGATGAACAACGAACGGATTATGGGTTTCATATCACAAAACTTTCACGAATGATATATTATTCGGCTAACGCGTGCCAACAGCCGTAGTCGATTCTTTTACGGTCACACCTTGCAATGCCAGCATCTTCGCCGCGTAACGTTTGCCCAGTTCGCGGTAACCTACAGCGCTGAAATGCAGCCTGTCGGCAACACCTTCACAACCGGTGGAAGGAATGATGTGCGCGTTGGGAATGGATTGCGGGAGTGTAGCGATGATGGCGTTCATACTGGCACAGGCGCCATTCTGGTCGGTATTCACCATTTCGCCGGAAAGCAATGGGATTGAATTGGGCGCCAGCCCAAGGTCTTTCAAGAGGTTATCGTACACGCCTTTTACTTTGCGTGGCCAGGAAGTATCTCCCGTATTCGATTCGCCCTGGTGCAGCAGTATACCTTTAATCACGCCATCCTTCTGCGCGATCTTCGCCATATCCACCAGCCTTTGATACGGATTATCGTCGTACGATTTCAACATATTGATCATCCAGGAAGGTGCGGTGGCCACGTATTGCTTGTGGTTTTCTTTGTCGAAAAGTTCTATTCTGCAACCACCCACTGCCACATTGATCACACCTACTTTTACTTTTTCGGGCAGGTTCGCTACCATGGTTCTGCCAAAATAATCGGCTGGCGTGAGCCCTGTATTGCACCTCGAAAGCGGGGGAACAGCGGTGTACCACAACCCTTTCTGCCGTCCGGTTTCCGGGCAATCCACCGCAGCCAGCACCCGGAAGCGCTCGCTCACCTGCTGTTTGTCTTCTTCCTGTATTTTAGCATGCCCCTCCATGTTGGATTGACCGAAACACAAATAGATATGAAAGTTGGGGTCCTGCGCAAAACATGCTGCGCTTCCCAGCAGGAACATCCCGATAACAGCAATGGCTTTTTTGAATCGTTTCATCCTTTCTGTATTGAATTATTTAAAGAGTACCTGTGCAAACTGGTGGAGGTTGTTGCGCCAAACGGGCCAGGTATGTCCGCCAGGGTATTCTTGGTAAGTGTATTTCAGTCCCATTGCATCAAATTTCTGGCGCATGATCCTGCAGTTTTCAAAAGCGATGTCTTCTTTTCCTCCCATCGATACCCAGAGTTGTTTTACATTTTTATTGATGGCAGCGAGGTTTTTCTGAATGAAATCGTATTGCGGATCAGACACAGCGGGTTGATTGGCGAACCAGCCGGAACTGAAAACCCCGAGGTACGAAAACATATTGGAGTTCCTGATGCCCGCGTGCAGGGTTTGGATGCCGCCCATCGACAAGCCCGCCAGTGCCCTTTTTGAAGGTTCCGTGCCCACCCGGAAATTTTGTTCAATAAAGGGGACCACGGATTGCTTCAGTTCCATTTCAAAGGAACGGAGCGCATTCTCCCCGAATCCGGCTCCGCCGGTATTACCGTCCATCATCACGATCATCATGGGAACGGCTTTTCCTTCTGCGATTAAATTATCGAGGATCAGATCGGTTTTCCCCTGCTGGCCCCAGCCCCTTTCGTCTTCACCACCGCCGTGCAGTAGGTAAAGTACGGGGTAGCGCTGATCCGTATTTTTGTCGTATCCCGGTGGTGTATATACGAAGCAGCGCTTCCATCCGCTCATCTGTGAGAAATATCTTTTCTGACGGATATCGCCGTGGGGAACATTTTTCGCCGCGTAGTAACCGCCGCCTGTGAAAGGAATTTCTATCCCGCTGGCCATGCGGCCCATGCCATAAAATGTTTCACTGGCCGGGTCGGCCACGGCGACACCGTCGATCAGCACAGAATAGTAATGAAAGCCTTCTCCGATGGAGTCGGTGGTAACGGACCAAACGCCATCTGCGCCCTTCTGCATATCATATTTTCTACCGAGATCCACCTGCACCCGTTGTGCGTCGGGGGCTTTTAATTTAAACACCACCCGGCTGTCGGGCATTACCTGCGGGTATTTGGCGGAGCGGGTATTGGTTTCGGCGGATGTACCCAGTACAGAGAACTTTTTAAACGTAGCGGGATTCACGGGTTTAAAGAGGAACTGAGAGAACATAAACAGCCCGTTTTTCCACACCTTAAAATCGTGGCCACCTGGTTCGAGGTAATAAATATGGGGTACCCCGTTTTCTTCGAGGTATTCATGCGTTCTTTTGCTGTAGCGAAGCAGGCCATCGTTGTCGCCACAGGATATCCAAAGGAGTTTGAGTTTATCTTTGGCAGCTTTGGGATCGGGTACCAGTTGTTGTGGCTCCTTTGTATTTGGGGCAGAAGAAAAACCGCCTACCCAGGCGAACTTATCGAGGTTGCCCAGACCGAAATTCAGCGATTGTCCACCGCCCATGGAAAGGCCTGCAATGGCCCTGTGTTCCCGGTCGGAAAGCACTTTGTATTTTTTCTCCATGAAGGGGATCAGGTCGTTGAGCAGGTCCTGTTCAAAGGTGGCGAAGGCCTGTACTTTATCGGAAGCCATAATATTACCGGTAGCGCGGTCATCTTTCATGGCCCTGCCGTTGGGCAGCACCACAATCATGGGGGCCAGTTTTCCTTCAGCATATAAATTATCCAGTATATGCTGCGGTTTGCCACCGTTCAGCCACTCTTTTTCATCGCCGCCAATGCCGTGTAGGAGGTAGAGCACCGGGTAAGCGGTCTTTTTAGAGAATCCCGGTGGCGTGTACACCAGTGCTTTCCGGGATACACCTACCGTTTTAGAGGGATAACTGATGGAATCAATGCGGCCATGGGGGATATCCGGACGGGCCACATCGAAGCCTGCGGGTGCTTCCATTACGGAGGGCTGGGCTATTAACGCGCCGGTGCAAAAGAGCATGGCAAGCAGTGTGAACATTTTTCGGGTAAAATTCCCTGGTTGCAGGAGCTGGAACATCTGGTAAAATTTCTGTTGATTGTTAATATATGATAAGGTGCAGCGCAGTAACCGCATCATGCGGTTACCGGACCATCTGAAAGTAAAACTTTGGATGAAAAGGAATCTGATAAAACGGAAGCAGAGCGGTGGTGCTACCACGAGGCAAAGCAGTAAACATATTGCAAGCGTTGTTTTTGGATGCAGGGCAAAATCTACCCACACTCCCCAAAAATAACTTTCTGCCCAGGGAACAACCCTACACAATCGCCAGAAAACGAGTAAAAATGTTTAAAAACAGGGTGATTTTAGCGATTCGTGCTACTCATTTGTGTTTAATGCTAACCAGAAAATGAACCCAATTCTTCCACATAAAAAAGGAGAATGGATTTTAAACACAATGAACAAAAGAAGCTGCGGGTCAAACTATTTTTTTATACCCAAAAGATGTATTTTTAAACCTCTAACGTATAGAAAAACCTTATTATGAATGCATCTCCGGTTCCAGCCGTACAAAAACGTAAACGGATACTGGCCGATAACCCGCTAAAGCCTGCCGCCTGCCAACCTGATGTTCAACGCGGATCCAACCCACGCGCTTACGATGAAAAGCTCCGGTTACTGGAGAAAAAAGCAACTGATCTGCTGGCGCAGAAAGAAGCCTACCATCTGCTGGTTCAGAAACATTACAGCGAGAAAGTAAAATTGCGCAACAGGGTGAGTGGTGTGATGAAACACATCAAAGAGACTCTTGGGAAGGATACCATTCCGGGAGGGAAGGTGAAACAACTTCAACACCAGGATCCTGAGGCACTTTTCCAGGAGAACAGGTTACTCAAATGGAAATTGTCCGTTATCGAACATTTCTTCGCGAACAGTTTTCCCGAACTGGAGCCTTTGGAAGAAGAGGAAGCACTTTCCTGTTCAGGCACGCCGTTGAGAGAAGGGAAAGTTTCCTGAACGGCTTTATCGTTTGTATCCCAATTCAGCACCTCCGCTTACGGGCAGGATTGTGCCGGTGATAAACCTTGCTTTTTCCGAAGCCAGGAACACACAGGCATCCGCCACCACATCTCCTTCCGGGCAATAGCCCAGGGCATGTATTTTATCCAGGTAGTTTTCTATGTTGGCAGGGTCTGGCTGTTCTGCGCTCCAGGAACGCAACATGGGTGTCCATACCCCTGCGGGCGCAACGGCATTCACCCGGATACCGAATGGGGCATAATCCAGCGCCATCGATTTGGTGAGTGCATTCATGGCACCTTTGGTAGCAGTATAGGCCGCATGCCGCTCCTGCCCGATCTCTCCGGTTAAACTGCTGGTATTGATGATACAGCCCTTCGACAACTTTAATGCATCCAGGGCGTACCGCGTAGTATGGAAAATGCTTTTCAGGTTCACATCAAACAACTGCATCCATTCTTCTTCCGAAGTTTCATGCAAGGGAACGGAAGGACCTGCAATTCCTGCATTGTTATGGACCACATCTATGCGACCGAACCGCTCAATAGTAGCTTTCACCGCGTTGGCCACTTCTGCCGCAACAGATACATCACCCAAAAAACCTGCATGTTGTCCGCCTAAAATGTCCATTGCAACCTCAATCCCCATCGCATCGTTTGAAACAATAGCCAGCTTTGCACCGGCCTGCGCATATTGTTTCGCGCACTCCCAGCCTATTCCCGCAGTTCCTCCGGTAAGTAATATAATTTTCCCGTTCAGCATCGTATTGAATTTAATTACCTGAACAAATAAAAAAGAACAAGCATCACTACGAACAGCGCTGCTGATAACACTTTATAATTACCAAAGCCTTTCCAGCCCTTTGCCCGCAAAGGTTCACGGAAAGATTTCCAGTACAACCCTTCGCTTTCCACAGTATGCTGCACCGGAAACACCAAAGAAAATACCGCCTGCATGATAAGGCAAACACAAAAAAGGTAAAATGCCAGCATCATAAAATGAATGTTTTCCATCGGATTCCCGGGGTAAATTTTGTTTACGCCAAACACCACAGCGCCTAAAGCTGAACCCAGCCACAAGGTGAGTTTTGCCGATTGAGCCGATGCCTTTCGCCAGAAAATCCCCATCAGGAATACAGCCGTTATGGGCGGCGCAATGTGTGCGATAATATCGTTTAAACCGCTGAAAATACTTTCATACCGGTTCAGCAGGGGCAACAGTGCCAGCGACAACACCAGGGCCACACCCGCACTTATTTTGCCCACATTTACCAGTCTGGCATCATTGGCTTCGGGATACCGCTGGCGGTAAATATCATAACTCACCATGGTGGAAATAGAATTCAACGCCCCGGAGACCTGGCTCATTAAACCCGATAGCAATGCCGCCACCAATACACCTACTAGTCCGGTAGGCAGCAATTGCGTGATCATTAGTGTATAAATCCCTTTGCTGTTCACGGTTTCATTACCAGCCACGTCAACCGATCGCAGTGCGGATACATCCAGCAATCCCGATTGCGCCAGGGTGAACGCGAATAACCCGGGCAAGACGAAAATGAATACCGGGAGTATTTTTATGAATCCGCAAAATATAGGGCCCACCCGCGCATGATTTTCGTCCTTTGCGCCAAGCACCCGTTGCACGATAGTCTGGTCGGCGCACCAATACCAGATCCCCAGTACCGGATAACCCAGGAATACAGCGTACCAACTCATGCCGCTTTCATCGCCCGAAGGACGCATCATGGAGAGGCGGCTCATTTCACCCTGTTCCTGCAGCACCTTCACCATCGGTTCCCATCCCCCCATTTTGAAAAAAGCTGCCGCAGAAATCACCACGGCACCTGTGATGAGCACGACCGTTTGGATAGACTCCGTCACCACCACGGCTTTTAGTCCGCCCAGCACGGTATAAATTGTTGTAATCACAGATATCACGATCACGCTCAGGTAGAGATCAATACCGAATAGGGTTTCCAGTACGATGCCACCTGCCAGCATCGAAAAGGCAATGTGAATCACAATGGCCGATACAATAGAAATGATCACGAGCCAGTTCCTGCTGGAACGGTCGTATCTTTTTTCTAGAAAATCTGGTAATGTGGCCACGCCTGATTTAATGTAGAAGGGCGCGAAAAACAGGGCGAGTAAAATCAGGGTGAAAGCCGACATCCACTCGAAGTTCCCGTAGAGCAATCCACTGTCGAAGCCACTCTGGGCCAGACTCACCAGGTGTACGGTGGAAATATTAGTCGCGAAAAGTGCCAGTCCGATCGCTGGCCAGCGGAGTGATCTTCCCGCAAGGAAATAAGCCCCGGCGGTTTTCCCTTCCGGCGCACGACGGGCCCTGTAGCCCGTGTAGATACCTATGCCCACAATCAGGAGCACATACAATATACTGATGATAAGATCGGGCGCTTGTATCATGCGGCAATGAATAAACGAATTAATAAGCTATGCCGGTTTCAGGTCGCAACTGCTTCCGGCTTCCTGTGGTACGCTATATACACCGCCGGCAACCTGCACCGGATGCACAAAATGGGTACGGAGATGTGGAATGTGTTCGAGAAACAACGCCTCATGCCCCAGGCTGATGTGGTTGAACAATACCAGGTGCTG
>CAMLRX010000044.1 GCA_946482545.1 uncultured Flavihumibacter sp.
CGGAAAGGATATTTTTCATATTTATTTTTAGTCTGTCAATCTTATGGTTTTTCACACAATTGCTTTGTGCTGCGCACTTCGCAACGCAAAGGAGCAAAGACGCGAAGCGTTGTGAAGTTGGCATCACGTTATTAGAAAATCATATTATCTATTATATACAATCATCAAATCAAAGACGGCAAACAAACGATCCCATTGCCGTTGTGCACCGCCTCTTGCGTCCTTGCTCCCTTGCGTTGCGAAGTGCGCAGCACAAAGCAATCGCGTGAACCCAAAATACTTCTTCACATGAGCCCAAAATTATCCAAATAAACGGATTGGCCCTGAATCTATTGTAATAGTTACTTTTGCACCGTGGCAAAAAGAAAAAAGAACATCGAACTCTCCAATGTACTCGTGGAGCAATACGCCGCCGAAGGCAAGTCTCTCGCGCGCGTGGAAGGAAAAGTGATTTTTATAGAAGGAGCCGTTCCCGGCGATACCGTGAACCTGCGCCTGGGCAAGAGCAAAAAAGACTGGGCCGAAGGACATGTAACCGGTTTTACCGGCTATTCCCCCGACCGGGTAGCTCCTTTCTGCGCGCATTTCGGGGTGTGCGGTGGTTGCCGCTGGCAGATGCTGCCTTACGATAAGCAGTTGATTTATAAACAACAACAGGTGGTAGATAACCTCACCCGTATCGGTAAGGTGCCGCTTCCCCCCATCGAATCTATTCTGGGCGCGGAAGATACCCGGTATTACAGGAACAAGATCGAATATACATTCGGCAACAGGCGCTACCTGCTTCCTTCAGAATTGAATAATCCCGATATCGACCCCAATCAACCTGTGGCCGGTTTTCATGCCAGGGGGATGTTCGATAAGCTGGTAGATATTGACGTATGTCATCTCCAGGAGGAACCCACCAACCTGATCCGGAAGTTCATCCGTGATTTTGCGGTGCAGCGGAACCTTTCTTTCTACGATATCCGCGCCCACGTAGGCTGGTTGCGCACCATGCAGGTGCGGTTGTGCACTACCGGGGAAATTATGGTGAACGTGGTATTCGGTGAAGAACGTAAAAAGGACCGGATCGCATTGTTCGATGCGCTGCTGGCGCAGTTCCCTGCGATAACTACTTTATTGTACACCATTAATCTGAAATGGAACGACTCCATCTCCGACCAGGACCCCATCGCCTACCACGGCAAAGGTTTCGTGATCGAGCAACTGGAAGATTTCCGGTTTAAGATCGGGCCGAAATCATTCTTCCAGACCAATACCCGGCAGGGAACGGCGCTCTACCAGGTTACCAGGGAATTCGCT
This sequence comes from uncultured Flavihumibacter sp., assembly GCA_946482545.1. The sequence goes on from CAMLRX010000044.1 coordinate 1,306, forward strand.
GAACTTACGGGGAAGGAAACTGTTTATGACCTCTATTGCGGTACGGGCAGCATCGGCATCTTCGTGAGCAAACTGGCGGGAAAGATTATTGGGGTGGAAATGGTGCCCGAAGCTATTGAGGATGCAAAGGAGAATGCGGCTTTGAACGGATTGCCGAACAGTGAATTTTATGCGGGAGATGTGATCGATATATGCGATGACGCGTTTTTCAACCAGCATGGTCGTCCGGATGTGATCATCACCGACCCACCGCGCGCGGGGATGCACGATAAACTGGTGCGGAAGATCCTGGAGATGGAAGCGCCCACCGTGGTATATGTGAGTTGTAATCCGGCCACCCAGGCCAGGGATTTGATAGGACTGAGCGAGAAATACGACGTAACCCGGGTAAGGCCGGTAGATATGTTCCCGCATACCCATCATATTGAAAACGTGGTTCAACTGAAACTGAAGAGCCGATCCTAAAATAAGTATATGACCCAATTTCGTCCGGGCGGATTCCAGGTATTGCCGCTCGTTATCAAGAATTTACTGATCATCAACGGACTTGTGTTCCTGGCCCAGACGGTGCTGGAGCAGCAAGGCATGGGTGGAGAACTGATGAATCTTTTTGCCCTGCACCACATTCAATCTCCGCTATTCAGCCCTTACCAACTGATCACCCACCTGTTCATGCACGGCGACATCGGGCATATCTTCTTTAATATGTTCGCCCTGTGGATGTTTGGAAGCATTCTGGAAAATCTTTGGGGACCAAAACGTTTCCTGATTTTCTACCTGGCTTGCGGACTGGGGGCGGCAGTTATTCACCTGGGGACAATCTGGATCGGGTTCCATCAGTTCCTGGATGGCTACGCGCTTTTCAAGCAGAACCCTTCTCCGGAAATTTTCGCGCAGTTGTACCAGGATCATCTTAAAGGAACGGGTCTCGGCATTACCGCACGAGATGTGTATGACAACTGGATGAACAATCCTCAGATGGGATACGCACGCAGCGCTGAAGCCATGACTATATTGGAAGCCTATAAACAATATACGGATTACGAGCCCACCATCGGCGCTTCCGGCGCGGTTTTCGGTTGCCTTGCTGCATTCGGTTACCTCTTCCCCAACAGCTATATATACCTGTATTTCTTTGTGCCCATCAAAGTAAAATGGTTCGTACTGGGTTATGCGGCGGTGGAACTGTTTATGGGGCTGCGCAATTCCGCGGGTGATAATGTGGCGCACTGGGCGCACCTGGGCGGGGCGCTGGTTGGTTTCCTGTTGGTGTTCTTCTGGAACAAAACCAACCGCAGGACGTTTTATTAACAAGGGTTTATTTTATTTAATCGGTAACTTAGCAATACGGTCATTTTAAATGTTGTAGTCAATATTTAAAAGCAAAAATCTCACTCATGGGCGTACTCGAACAGAACAGGAGAAGAAGAATGTTCCTGGGGCAGGAAGGAAACCAGCTTACCTACCTGATTATTTTCCTGGCCATTATTTTTGTGGCTTTTAAGTTCATCTATGTTATTTACCTGCTGTCTGATATGCAGGTTGAAAATTACAGACCGGACGTACACAACTGGCTAACCCTCCCTGCAAGTCTGGACCAATTAATTACACGCCCCTGGACCATCCTCACTTATTCTTTCATGCACTTTAAAGTATGGCACGCCCTTGGCAACCTGTTGTGGATCTGGGCCTTCGGCTTCATATTGCAGGACCTGGCGGGCAACAATAAGATTATTCCTCTTTTCATATATGGCGCGTTGGCCGGCGGTATCATTTACCTGCTGAGCTTCAACCTGCTGCCGGTTTTCAAACCAAGCGTTCCGGTTTCAACCCTGGAAGGCGCTTCCGCAGGAGCCATGGCCATCGCTGTAGCGGCTACCACACTCGCACCGAATTACAGGCTTTTCCCCATGATCAATGGCGGGATTCCTTTGTGGGTACTAACCCTCGTATTCCTGGTCATCGATTTCGCCAGCATTGATTCCACCAATCCCGGGGGGCACCTGGCACACCTCGCAGGTGCGGTGATAGGCTTCGTTTTCATCAGGCAACTACGGCGCGGCCACGATTGGGGCGCATGGATGAACAATTTCGCCAGTTGGCTCAATAATCTTTTCAATCCAGATAAACCAAAGAACAGAACACCGGTTAAAGACCAGATGTTCTACAAATCCAAAGGAGAACCGTACAAAAAAATCCCGCAGATCACCCAGCAACGTATCGATGCAATACTGGATAAGATCAACCAGAAAGGGGTTCATTTATTAACGGAAGAGGAAAAGGAAATCCTGAAAAGGGCCGGAGAAGGGGAGGCGTAATCAATTTTATTCATGGCGGGGACCATCAGAAAAATAGCGAAGAAGTTTTTTATTGTTTCCAACATCGTACTCACGGTATTCGTTGCAATAGCGTGTCTTGTGCCCTGGCTCAATCCCGGTACTTACTGGTGGAGCGCTATCCTCGGTTTGGGCATGCCGGTGATGTTGGGCGTACAGGTGATTTTTCTGGTATTCTGGTTGATCGCACGTTCGCGATGGGCCTGGCTTCCTGTAGTTTCTATCCTGCTCTCCTTTCAACAAATAGCCGCTTTTTTTGCTTTCGGTACCAGTTCCTGGAAAGAGGAAAAAAAAGAAGGCAATATCCGTGTAATGACCTGGAACGTTTCCAGATGGGATGAGTACAACAGAAAAAAAAGGGGCGGTGTAAGTTATCGTGATGTGATGCTGGATGTAGTCCGGAAGCAGGATGCGGATATATTGTGCTTTCAGGAGTTTTTTGAATCGAAGATGAAAAAGCGCTATGATCCGAATATTGTTGAATTTACCCGAAAAATGGGGTACTCCTACCATTATTTTGCGGTGGAGCAGAAGATATATTCCGGAGATTACCTGATTGGAAACATCATCTTCTCCCGCTACCCTATCATCGATTCCGGAAAAGTGCAACTGGGAGAAAGTAAACGGGTGGAGAATATGGCTTTCGCCGATGTATTAATTAATGGGAAAACAATCCGGATAATGACCACACACCTTCAATCCGTATTGTTTAACGAAGGCGACTACCGGGGAATCGATAATATCGGGAACAGTAAAGAGGAAACCCTGCGGGCTTCCAAAACTATTCTCTCTAAATTGAGAAGAGCGTATTACTATCGCGGTCTTCAGGCAGATAAGTTGAAGGGAGAAATGGACAAAAGTCCTTATCCGATTGTCCTTACAGGCGATTTTAATGATGTCCCCACATCCTATACCTATTTTACACTCAGGGGTAAAAAGAAGGATGCTTTCCTGGAAAAAGGAGGTGGGATAGGCCGGACTTTCCGTATGATTTCCCCGACTTTGCGGATCGATTTTATGCTTGCAGACCCTGCCATTAAAGTTGAACAGTTCAAGCGGCCTACCGTTCATTACTCAGATCATTACCCGCAGATTGCAGATCTGAATATTGATGCACTGATTCAGTCCCAACCCAAAGATCCCGGCTAACCTTGCCGCCCGAAAACGTATATTTGCATCCTTCAATTATGAGCAACTTAAAAGTATTCAACTCCTATACAAGGCAGAAAGAGGCTTTCCAACCTATTGTTCCGGGTTATGCGGGCATGTATGTCTGCGGACCTACGGTCAGCGGCGAAAGTCACCTCGGCCACGCACGCCCCTTCATTACTTTCGACATCATTTACCGTTACCTCATGCACCTGGGGTATAAAGTGCGTTATGTGCGCAATATTACGGATGCCGGCCATTTTGAAGAGGAAGGTCGTGCGGCGGAAGATAAAATTTCTTCCAAAGCTGTACTGGAGAAACTGGAGCCGATGGAACTGGTGCAGAAATACACCAATCTTTTTCATTGGGCCATGCGCAGGTTCAATAACCTGGAGCCGAGTATTGAGCCTACGGCTACCGGGCATATTGTAGAGCAGATCGAAATGATCAAACAGATCATCGCGGAAGGATACGCTTATGAAAGCAATGGCTCCGTTTATTTCGATGTGAAGAAGTATGCGGAAACGCATCCGTATGGAAAACTGAGTGGCAGAATCGTGGATGAATTGCTGGAAACTTCACGTGAACTGGAAGGGCAGGATGAGAAGAAGAACAAACAGGATTTTGCTTTGTGGAAGGCCGCGCCACCCGAACACATCATGCGGTGGGTGAGTCCCTGGGGAGAAGGTTTTCCCGGCTGGCATATTGAATGCTCCGCGATGAGTACCAAGTACCTCGGTGAGGAATTTGATATCCACGGCGGCGGGATGGACCTGATGTTCCCGCACCACGAAAGCGAGATCGCGCAAAGTTCCGTTTGCAATGGCGGACACGTGCCCGCAAGGTACTGGCTGCACAACAATATGATTACCATCAACGGTAAAAAGATGGGAAAAAGCTACAACAATGTGATCAAACTCACCGAGTTGTTCAGTGGAGACCATCCCATTCTGGAAAAGGCGTACAGTCCCATGACGGTGCGTTTCTTTATCCTCCAGACGCATTACCGCAGCACCCTTGATTTCAGTAATGAAGCGCTGCAGGCTGCTGAAAAAGGATTAAAAAGACTCTGGGAAGCGTATACACATCTCCGTAAACTGGAAGGCGCAGCAGGAGCCCCAGCCGATAGCGAACTCGATGCCCGGGTGAACACGCTCGTAGAAGAGTTCGAGGTCTTTATGCAGGACGATTTCAGTACCGCAAAAGTGCTCGCGAATATGTTCGAAATCGTTCCGGTGATCAACTCCATCAAAGACGGACATATTTCAGTGAACGCGCTCTCCTCCACCACGCTGGAAAAACTGAAAACAGGCTTCACTACTTTTCTTGAAGACATATTCGGACTTACCGAAGAAGATGCCGTTCAGGACGATAAGCTGAATGGTGTAATGGAACTGCTGATCGAAATCCGGAAAGAAGCAAGGGCCAGAAAAGATTACGCCACTTCCGATAAGATTCGCAATCAACTCAGTGAATTGGGCATTTCCTTGAAAGATGAGAAGAACGGGGGAATGAGCTTTTCGCTGAAGTAAGAGACGCGTACATTAATGAGCGGACTTTACAGGGCCGTGGTGTTTTACAAGTGAACCTTATACTTGTCTATGATGCCCTGCAGTTTATTAAATGCAAAAGTGATATCATGCTTTGCGGCAAGTCCGGCAAGGTCTCCCGGATTCGGTCTTTTATTGCCTTCAAATATTTTTGCCAGTTCTTTCATGTATAATTCATGTCCTGCGGGCGTGTAAAGTTCAATGAATTTAGCGGGCACGGTGCCGCTGTTCCAGAAAGTATGAATGATGCCACGCGGTCTCAGGTGCCAGCCACCAGTCGGAACCTCCTGCACATCTTCTCCAACCATAATGTGTATTGTGCCCTCCTGTACGATGCAAATTTCATCGAAATTCTTGTGGTGATGCGGTGGCGCGCCCAATTGACCCGGGTATAATATGGATTCTGAGCTTCCAAGGTTGCCCGAAGTTTGGGAACCGTCAAGTTTGAATACGATGTCGCTATCTGCTATCTTCCCTTTTTCTCCCGCACCGGGCGGAATAAATACGGGCTTAGGGCCTTCCGTTTTTTCATTTAGAAATCTAACCGCTGCCTTCGGCGCTGAGGCATACGCCGCTCCGATCATCGTAGTGGTAAGCAGCTGCATGAGCTGGCGCCGCGAAAAACTATTTTGATTCATAGGGATTTATTGTGTTTTCTGGATGCAGAAGACTGTCTGTTTAATTGAATGAAGATTTCATCCTAAAACATTGGGACACTGCTCAGCGGCAACCTGTTCAGTTTTCTGACGATTTCCCGCTTCAATCCCAATCCCGCCTGGCGAAGGCAGTATTTGTGGTGCATCCTGAATACGGGGCGGAGGAAAGGTGAAAGTGTGCGGATCAGCTTTCTTTCAGGCGTGATGGACCATTCAAAGGTGATCCGGCATCCGGCATCTACATCTTCGAGCGTCCAGCGTCCCATCCCGGAAAGGTCGCCCTGGGTTTCAAAAAGAATATGAGAAGGATCGGTAATTTCTTTTACCGTATGCTCCAGGTGAAGCACGATGGGCAGGAGCCCACGGATATCCATGGTGCATTTGGCACCTACTTGATTTGAAGGGGAATTTCCCTGAGGGAGCGATCTTTTCACCACTGAACCCCACCATTCCGGATAAGCGGAAGTATTGGTAAGATAGCCAAATACGATGGCGGATGTAACAGGTACCATCAGGTGTGCTCGGAAGTAGAATACGTTTTCTGACATGGTTTTTCAGTTTTAGCGTTCGCGACAGATACGGTCCGGGTCACACTACTTCATTCGTTATTTTACAAGGGGCGGGATAGAGAATAGCGATACAGTTGCTTAGCAGAAATCCGGGCAGACGTTAAAAATATCAGATCTTACAAGGGCCTCACAGCTACAAATGGAAATGTAATATAAGTAAAATATACTACATATAGCAAAGCCCCCGGATTTTTGTATTAGGTTTGCACCCGACTATAAAATCAAACAAAATATGTCTTTAATCTCAGTTGGAACCATGGCATTCGATGCTATTGAGACACCATTCGGAAAAACCGACCGTATCATCGGAGGCTCAGCAACTTATGTAGCGTATGCCGCCAGCAACTTTGTAAAGCCTGTGCAGCAGGTATCTATTGTCGGGAACGATTTTCCCCAGGAAGAAATGGACGAACTCTCTTCCCGTGGTGTGGAATTGGATGGTGTAGAGATCGTTAAAGACAAAAAGTCTTTTTTCTGGAGCGGCAAGTACCACCTCGACATGAATACCCGGGATACCCTGGTAACCGATCTTAATGTACTGGCAGACTTTGATCCCGTTATTCCCGACAGCTACCAGGGCGCCGAATTCCTGATGCTGGGCAACCTCGATCCGAAAGTGCAACTTTCCGTGATCAAACAAATGAAGCAGCGTCCACGTCTGATCGTGATGGATACCATGAACTTCTGGATGGAGATCGCTTTGCCCAAACTGGAGGAAGTACTCAAAGAAGTGGACGTGCTTATGGTGAACGACAGTGAGGCCCGCCAACTCAGCGGACAGTTCTCTCTCGTAAAAGCCGCCAAGGTGATCATGGGAATGGGACCCAAATACCTTATCATCAAAAAGGGTGAACACGGCGCATTGCTGTTCCACGAAAACAATGTGTTCTTTGCACCCGCCCTTCCCCTGGAAGATGTATTCGATCCAACAGGCGCTGGAGATACCTTTGCCGGCGGATTTATCGGGCACCTCGCCCGCACCAAAGACATCTCCTTCGAGAATATGAAAACCGCCATCATCGTCGGTTCCGCCATGGCTTCTTTCTGCGTGGAGAAATTTGGTCCTACACGCCTGAAAGAGATCACCAAAGCAGATATCGACGAACGCATTCAGCAGTTTGTTAACCTGGTGAACTTCGATTTCGCATTGACTTCAGAATAGCAGATAGCCTTCCTTGCTGTGCTTCTCCGCAACGGCGGGTAAGAACTTTGTTCATCCCCGGAAGGATTCACCTGCGATAACCGTTTTATATAAAGGCACCTGTATGCAGACACATACGGGTGCCTTTTTTGGATGGCGTACTATCTTCCATAAATACTGATCGTCCTCTTCCAATGTCTTACGCGTCCATTGGCATGAAAGTACTGTACCAACAGTAGGTAATGCCCCGCCGGTGCCAGCTTCCCGTTCTCTGCAATGCCATCCCATTTGAGTAACCCCGAGGTTCCCGCGAGCAATTGCCGGGCAATCGTTTTTATGGAACGTCCCGCAAGGTCGAATACCTGGACAGTCAATATCCACCCGGGTTCAGCAAATTCGTATTCCAGCAGGAGGATGTCGTGATGCCCATCCCCGTCCGGAGAAATAAGTGTATAGGGTAGCGTAAAAGGGTGTTCCACCGCTGAAACATTATCCGCCACCTGCTGCGCATTTTTATACCCCGGTGTGCCTGGCGAAGAATGCCAGTTGTTGGGATCATTACTGTTTCTGCCTGTGAATATTCTTTCCAGCGGGATACCATCTTTGTTACTGAGCAACTGGTGGTGCCACCGCTCATGGTACGATACTTCATCTACAATTGTTCCCTGGCTGTTAAAGAGTAATACCGTTCCCTTGTCATCGGGATAGGAGGGCATACTTTTCAATAGGAAAAGTTTTGCTGTATCCTTAACGATGTATTGCTCTGTCAGGAACCTTGTTTCAGCAGAAAATACCATATACTCACCGGGGAACAGCAACCTTACAGAAGGACTTAACGGTTCCGATAAAGTAATGGTGCCCGCCGTGTTCTTCCCGCCCAGATACATCGCTGAAAGGTCAATCGCGCCTGGTCCTTTGTTGTATAGTTCAATATAATCTTCTGCGGGAGGCCGTGGGTTAAACAGGATCTCGTTCAGTAGTACGTTTTCTTTTCCGGGCACAATGGGTATTGCGGTGGGCAATACAACCTGGCTCTGTTGTATAGTGCCGTTGCAACCGGGTATGTTTTGAATTCCGATACTATAAATCTGATCATCATGGAATACTTCGCTGAAGTGTAAGGATACCGCATCGTTCCAGAACACATCTCCAAAAACTGTATCCGGATATAAGCCGGTGACCTTTTCGATAAATGAATGTGGTGTGATTGCGTTTGTATCAAAGCCCATATTCATTTGCACAACGATGGTGTTGAGATCGGTCATAAAACTATGTACGGGCACAATGGGAACAACGGGCAATGGTTTCATGATACTGCCTGCCTTTCCCGGACTTCCACCTTCCGGATTTTCTGACGCGCTCCAGTTCCTGCTGAAATCACCATCTCGGTGTACGTCTACGCAAGATTGTGCCGTATCAATCATTTCCAGCGACCAGCCGCCCTGCTGTTTAAAACTTTCCCTATACCAACCTGCCGCGTAAGCAAGGGCATATATCGTTTGTCCGGAAGCGTCTTTCAATCGAAGCACATCTCCTGCATTATCCAGCGAGGGAAACCTGGTAACCCCTATTGTATGCCCGAACGGCAGGAACAGTGCAACATTTGAGGTGGCGCAAAGTAGCAGAAAGTCGCCGGGTTCAAGGATGAAGTTTCCCTGAAGTGTGCCGGAGCCTGTCCGGTCGCTGAGTGTCCATCCTTCCATGGATACCGACTTGCCGCTCCTGTTCAACACTTCCACATATTCCGCTGCGGGCAATTGCACAGGTGGATCGGGATCTGCCATCAGTTCCGTGATCACTATATCGTACCTGCTCACCTGCTGGCTTTCTGTTTCAGTTCCTGTTAAGATCAGTAAGATGATCGATATTATCCTTCTGCACCAGTTCATACCACTCATTTTAAGAGGGGCAGCATTCCTGCGCGGAACACTGCCCGGTTGAAAAACCCGAAGGTAGAACGGTCGGAAAAACCGGACAATGTGAAAAACACCGAAGACCCGGCAGAAAAAAACGGAAAATATTTTTGGAAATCACGGATGATTCACTTTAATTTTGCTCCCGCATGAACACGATGAAACATACAAAACGCATTAAGAAACAGTTTCCACTAAAGGAAGGTGCATAAGCGTTCTGTGTTTACAATAGAATTGAGGGCCTTCCAGATTGGAGGGCCTTTTTTTATACTAATAATTAACCAACTAAAAGAACAAAAACAAACATGAAAGTAGCTGTAGTGGGAGCAACCGGCCTGGTAGGCTCCAAAATGTTGCAGGTATTAACGGAACGCAACTTCCCGGTAACCGAACTTATTCCCGTGGCCTCTGAAAGATCCGTAGGCAAACAGGTGGAGTTTAAGGGAAAGCAATATTCCATTGTGAGCGCCGCCGATGCCATTGCCGCCAAGCCCAATGTAGCTATTTTCTCCGCCGGAGGAAGTACTTCCCTGGAGTGGGCACCAAAATTTGCTGAGGCTGGTATTACGGTGATCGACAATTCTTCCGCCTGGAGAATGGATCCCACCAAAGCGCTGATCGTTCCCGAAATCAACGCCGATTCGCTTACCGCGGACAATAAAATTATCGCTAACCCCAATTGCTCTACCATCCAAATGGTGGTGGCTTTGAACCCGCTGCACAAAAAGTACAAGATCAAAAGGATCGTGGTGTCAACCTACCAGTCTGTAACAGGAACCGGGGTGAAAGCCGTGAACCAGTTGATGAACGAAAGGAAAGGCGTGGAAGGTGAGATGGCCTATAAATACCCCATCGACCTGAACGTGATTCCGCAGATCGATGTATTCCTTGATAACGGTTATACCAAGGAAGAAATGAAAATGGTGAAAGAAACCAAGAAGATCATGCGCGATGATTCCATCCGTGTAACGGCCACCACTGTTCGTATTCCTGTAATGGGCGGACACAGTGAAAGTGTGAACGTGGAGTTTGAGAACGATTTCGACCTGGCTGAAGTACGTTCCCTCCTGAGTTCAGCACCTGGCGTGGTAGTGGTGGATGATCCCGCCAACGCGCAGTATCCCATGCCGATGGACGCACATGAGAAAGACGAAGTATTCGTAGGCCGCCTTCGCCGCGACGAAAGCGCTCCCAATACCCTGAACATGTGGATCGTAAGCGATAACCTCCGCAAAGGTGCCGCCACCAATGCCGTTCAGATCGCGGAATACCTGAATGGGAAAGGATTGCTTTAGTGGTCTTCCAATAAACTCCGGTTTAAAAAATCAAGCAGGGGCTTCAAGGTTTTGAAGCCCTTTGCTGTTTCCGGGAGAAAATTGGTGGCAAGTACTTCTTTATCCGGCACTTCCCGTCCGGCGATAAAGCTTTTCAGCTTCAGGTATTCAATGCCGGTATGGTCCTTTTCATAACCCTTGGGTGCATTGGCCAGGCTATATTCAACGCTTTTGTCGAGGTCGCCGTAGGTTTGAATGAATGATTTATTGCGGATGATCTTTCCAAACTCATCGTAACAATAATCGATTTCCTGCCGCACTTTCTTCAGTTCCGGGGCCATGGGCATGTACAGCCCGCCGCCAATAAAGCTCTTTCCAGGCTCGAGGTGAACATAGTAACCCGCAAGCATGGCTTTTTTCCCGCCCATGCAAATGGAGGCGCCGAAATTGGTTTTATACGGAGATTTATCCTTCGAGAAACGAACATCCCGGTTGATGCGGAACATGCAGTCTTTCGCGGTAAGGTGCGCGATCGTAGGATCGAACTTCGCCATCGCCGGGATCAACTTGTCGATGAAACCTGCAAAATCCTTTCTGGCCTGCTCGTATGCTTTTCTATTGGCATCAAACCATTCTTTGTGGTTGTTCTTTGCCAGTTCCTTCAAAAATGAAAATGTACTTGCCTGGATCATCGTAATTATATCCTGCCCCAGTTCTCCCCGCTTTTGATGCGGTACAACGTCATCTCACTCACGCCGTATTTTTCAGCGAGTTGTTTGATGGTGAGCTTGCGTTTGGGATCGTTGAGTGATTTTTTAATGGTTTTAACCTGTGTGGCGTTGAGTTTAAGTCCTTTTGTGCGTGTGGCCTGAATCTGTTTGTAGGCGATCTTCTGCGGACTTTTCTGCTGGTGTGCGATCATTTCCTCAAGCGTGGCCCATTTCAGGTTTTTAAGAGTGTTATCGGTTTTGTTGTGATTCAGGTGGATCACATACTTGTATTTAGGAGAAGGTTTTTTGAGAAAGAGTTTGGCTATTTCACGGTGGATGTAAAGTGTGCCGTTGCTATCGGGCCGGTGAAGGTTAAGGGTTCTGTAGCCTGTGGTGAGGGAGCCGTTCAGCAGCTTTCCGTCTTCGTTTACCTCTTCGGAATAACTGGCAACACGGCCGCTCGATGACAGTGCATATTTTTTCCTGAGCTGTTTCCAGCCGGGGAATGGCAAGTGTTTCCACACTTCGCCGGGCAGCTTCTTTACCATAACATGTTGATTTATTTTAAAGTTACAAAAGCTATCCCGAACTTATCAAAATATTATCGGTGATATTTAACCGAAGAGTTGAAGAAATTCGTCTTCCGTTATCACCCTTACGGTCGGGATCTTTTTTGCTTTCTCCAGTTTTGACCCTGCTTCTTCCCCAGCCACCAGGTAATTGAGTTTGCTGCTTACCCCGCTCAGGAGCTTTCCCCCGTTCTTTTCCACCATTTCTTCGGCTTCGCTGCGCTTAAAGCGGGTGAGGGTGCCGGTGAAAAGGAAGGTCTGGCCGCTCAGGCTTCCTGTGGCTGTCTGGCCTTTTTGGGTATTCCGCAGGTTCAGTCCTGCTTTTTCCAGTTGTTCAATAAGGTGCAGGTTGTCCTGATTGGAGAAGAACTGGTGGATGCTTCCGGCCACTTTTGTACCCACATCTTCCAGTTCACGGAGTTTTTCTGCTGAATATTCCTTGAAATCCAGCAGGTGCTCCACGGCGCGGGCCAGCACTTTAGCGGTGGTTTCCCCCACATACCTGATACCCAGGGCGAAGATGATGCGGTGCAGGGGCTGTTGCTTTGATTTTTCAATTGCTTCCCGGAGGTTCGTGATGGATTTTGGGCCGAAGCCTTCCAGTTTACCGATGGTTTCGAAATCGAGCGCATAAATACCGGGGATATCGTGGAGCAATTTCAGGTCGTAGAACTTACGGATGTTCGATTCACCTAAACTGCGTATATCCATGGCATCTTTGCTTACGAAATGAATCATTCTTTCCACCACCTGCGCTTCGCAGTTGAGGTTGATGCAGCGCCAGACGGCTTCGTCTTCAGGCTTAAATAGGGCATCGCCGCAAACAGGGCAATTTGTTGGGAAGATAATAGGTTCTTCGTTGCCAGTCCTCAGTTCCGCCAATGGCTTCACGATATAAGGAATAACATCTCCGGCCCTTTCCACCAATACGGTATCACCGATATGAAGGTCTTTTTCGCGCACCACATCTTCGTTGAAAAGAGAGATAGAGCCCACTGTAACGCCGCCGATGGGAACTGGATCAATCTTCGCGACAGGCGTGATGCTGCCCGTGCGTCCCACCTGGAACTCCACCCTGCGGAGGATACTGGTGCCCTGGCGTGCCCGGAATTTGTAAGCCATGGCCCAACGCGGGTGGTGGGTAGTCATACCCATCTTGTCTTGGAGGTCGTTTCGGTTTACTTTGATAACCATACCATCTATCTCGTAGGGCAGTTCATCGCGTCCGGCTTCAAAGCCTGCGCAATATTCGATCACCCCATCAATGCCCTGGAATACTTTCATTTGTTTCACTGGACTCCTGAAACCCATGTTCCACAAAAGTTCCAGCGATGCGCTATGGCTTTGCAGCGCTGCCGGCATTTCACCAGTGAGGGTAACGTCGCTCACATGGTAAAGAAAGGCTTCGAGGTTGCGTCTTCCCACTTCTTTGGGGTCCTTGATGCGGAGGGAGCCCGAAGCCGCGTTACGCGGATTGGCAAGCGGGGCAAGGTTTTGGGCCACCAACTGTGCGTTGTAAGCGGCGAAATTATTTTTGTTGATCAGTACTTCTCCCCTGATTTCAATTTGTTGTATACCGAATTTGGAGAAAGGCGCTGAAAGCGGCACCGAGCGGATCTGCTTCACATTGGTGGTGATTTCTTCACCTTCCACCCCATCGCCGCGTGTGGCGGCCCTTACAAGCAGGTCATTCTCATAAATAAGGGAGATGCTGGCGCCATCGAATTTCGGTTCCACACAATATTCCACGGTATCGAGGCCTGTTAATTCCCTGGCCTTACGGTCCCAGTCGCGGAGGTCTTCGGCATTGTAGGAGTTCTCCAGCGAAAGCATCGGCACAAGGTGTTGCACGGTGGTAAACACACTGGTAAGTCCTTTGGCAACGCGCTGTGTAGGCGAATCGGAAGTGATCAGTTCCGGGTGCTCTTCTTCTGCTTTTTCAAGCAGTTTATACAGTATATCGTATTCACCATCGGAAATAAGCGGATTGTCTTCCACATAGTACCTGTGCTCATGGAATTTAAGGATATCGCGGAGTTGCGCAATCTGTTGTATATCGAAGGAGGAAGGCGTTCTGAGCCATTCAAGTGTTTGTTCCTGGTAAGACCTGATAATATCGCTGGTAAACATGGGATCGAGTTAGATGGCAAATATAGGGATTGACCCGGTGCCACCGCTATAACGGTGCCACCGGGTAGGGTGAAAACACGCCGCGTTTCGGCGTGTTTTTCTTTTGGTGCGATCCGTTTTTGAACGGGTGCGGAAGGAAGAGGGTGAGAAGTTGGTTTTGGTGGGTTTAGGGCAAATCGGTGCCACCGACGTTGTTTTCCCCTGGGTGCCGCGGTGATAAAACCTTTAGAACATCGTTTTTTAAACCTGTCTTACACGGTGAAAATACATCTGATGTGAAGGCGCTGCACAAGCATAAAAGCATAAACTGTTGCCCAAAAGAAAGCCCCTTCTCCCGTATTACCGGAAAAAGGGGCGGCAGGTTTTATAATCACGAAGTGTTCCAGCAGGGTAAAAAATATTATTGTGTATTTTTTACACAACTAAGGTAAAAACTTTTTACCTTCATTCAGCGAAAAAGGGAAGATTTTTTTCTGAAATGAAAACGATGCCTGCCCTTAACGCATAAAACCTGTATAATGAACCGATTGCTTGTTCACCTCCTGGTGGCCACTGTTTTCATGTGCCAGCATGCCAGCGCGCAACTACTTACATGGTCGCCTGCATTTCCCACCGCGGAGGATACCCTCCTTATTACTTTCGATGCTTCTAAAGGGAATAAAGGACTCAACAATTATTCCGGTGATGTTTACATTCATACGGGTGTTATCACTTCTGCCAGCACCGGGCGTACCGACTGGAAACATGTGGTGTCGGAATGGAACACCAATAACGCGGCTTTTAAACTTACGCCCATCGGGAACAATAAATACCAGATCAGGCTGGATACTTTGCGCAAGTATTACGGCATCACTGCTGGTGAGCAACTGTTGCGGCTGGCAATGGTGTTCAGAAGTTACAACCCCGGAGGAAGCGTGCTGGAAGGGAAGGTGTCTGATCTTTCAGCGGATCAGGGCAATATGTATATCCCCGTATATCCAAACAATGATTTGAAGGTGGGGCTTTTTCAGCCGGAGTCGGAACCGCGTTACAACCGGTATGTGCTGCCGCTTTTGAAAACGGTGGGCGAAACGGTGAATGTGGCGGCATCCTCAAATGCACAGGGCACCATGCGACTGCTTTTCAATGGAACGGAACTGGTTTCCGCTTCGAATATAAATATTTTGAACGCGGTCGCAAATATTGTAACGCCGGGCAACCAGCGCATCATCGCGGAGGCGATAGCAGGTCCGAACACTGTTCGCGATACCATTGATTTTTTTGTGGAAGGCAACGTGGAAACAGCGCCCCTTCCTGCAGGCGTAAAAGATGGTGTTAATTACCTGAACGGGAACACTTCCGTTACATTGGTACTTTATGCACCCGGTAAAAACACGGTGCGTGTATTGGGTGATTTCAACAACTGGACTGAATCGCAGGAATATGCCATGAAGAAAACACCGGACGGCAACAGGTGGTGGCTTACCATAACCGGGCTCACCGCCGGAACTGAATATGCCTATCAATACCTGGTGAACGGAACATTGCGTATTGCCGATCCTTACGCGGAAAAAATACTGGACCCCTTCAACGACGGAGAGGTGATTTCCACTGGAGTTTACCCGGGCTTAAAACCATATCCAGCAGGAAAAACAACGGGCATCGCAGGTGTTTTACAAACGGGGAAAACACCGTACAACTGGCAGGTGAACAACTTCGTTCGACCCGATAAAAGAAATTTACTCATCTACGAGGTGTTGGTGCGCGACTTCCTTTCCGGGCACAACTGGAAACAATTGAAAGATACTATTCCGTACTTCAAAAAACTGGGCATCAACGCGATTGAACTGATGCCCTTTAACGAGTTCGAAGGCAATAAAAGCTGGGGGTATAACCCAAGTTTCTATTTTGCAGCCGATAAGTTTTACGGTACGGAAAATGACCTGAAAGCCTTTATTGATGAATGTCACAGGAATGGCATCGCTGTTATTATGGACATGGTGCTGAACCATTCTTTTGGCCAGAGTCCTATGGTGCAATTGTACTTTGACGCTGCGAACAACCGTCCTTCGGCAGAAAGTCCATGGTTTAATCCAACGGCGAAGCATCCTTTCAATGTGGGGTACGACATGAACCACGAAAGCGCGGCCACAAAGTATTTCTTCAGCAGGGTAACGGAATACTGGCTGAAGGAGTACCGGATCGATGGCTACCGTTTTGATTTGTCTAAAGGCTTCACCCAGAAAAATTCCTGCACAACGGGCGATTGCGGTTCCAATGCAGAAGTGAACAACTGGAGCGTATACGATGCTTCGCGTGTCGCCATCTGGAAGGCGTATTACGATACGCTCATGAAGCATGCAAACGGCTCTTATGTAATTCTGGAGCACCTTTCGGAGAACAGTGAAGAAAAAGAACTTTCAGATTACGGCATGCTGTTCTGGGGAAAGGCGACCGAGCCTTTCAATGAGGCGACCATGGGTTACAATGATGGCGGGAAATCTGATTTCTCTTATGGATTGTTTACTTCAAGAGGATGGAACAATCCGCACCTCGTTACTTATATGGAAAGCCATGATGAAGAAAGACTGATGTATAAAAACCTGCAGTTCGGCAGTACTTCCAACGCCTCGCACAACGTGAAAACACTGCCTGTGGCGTTGTCAAGAAACGGAGCTGCCGCCGCTTTTTTCTGGCTGATGCCAGGTCCGAAAATGATGTGGCAGTTCGGAGAAATGGGCTACGATTACTCCATAAACTATTGCAGCAACGGAACGGTTCAGAACAGTTGCCGGGTAGACGATAAGCCCATCCGTTGGGACTATTTGCAGAACACGGATAGGAAAAACCTGGTGAACGTTTATGATAGCCTCCTGCAACTCCGGAACCATCTGCTCTTCAAAGATACCTGGATCAGCAAGGATGTCAGTTTCTCCCTGAATGGCACGAACGGGCTGAAATATATGATCGTCCGTACTTTCAATGATACGGCCTCTGTTGTGGTGGTGGGCAATTTTGGCGTTACCGCACAAACCATCGGCGTTACTTTCCCGAAAGCGGGCAACTGGTACAGGTATATGGAGCCTGAAATCTACACCGCAAGCGGAACACAACAACAGATCAGTCTTGCACCCGGCGAATACAGGATATTCCTCAGCAGGAACCTTTATGGATTAGGTGTTACCCCGGTTCTGGACATCGATAACCAGGGGCGTTTACTCAGTTTTGGTATTTATCCCAATCCCGTGAACCAGGCTTCAGGCATCGTATACAATCTTCCCGAGCCCGGAAAATTGCAGATCAGCATCCACGATATCTCGGGCCGGCAACTGGGCAGAACTTACCAGGCAAATACCGTTGGGGGGAAAGGACAACTACCGGTTACAGCCATCACGGGAAGTTTACCGCAGGCAGGAACATATATCATCAGGTATTTCTGGAAGAATAAGATGTACGCGGAAAAATTCAGTGTTTTTTCCTCCTGGTAGAAAAGTTTTTTCACGGAGAACGTTCCGGTATTATACGCACCGGTCTTGGAAATCCGTTAAACTGAAATAACTTGCGATACCCGATAACATTAAACAGCCAGCCATGACGAGAAGACCAGCAGCGCAACCGAATATCAATACCACACCCATCAGCATCGCCGATTATTTTAAGGTGGCCATATCCGTGGATTGCGTCATCTTCGGGTTCGATGAAGGGGTGCTGAAGGTACTGCTCATCAAATGTAACCTGGATGAATTCAATGGGGAATGGTCACTGCTGGGGGACCTTGTGCGCCCGGATGAGGACCTCGATAAAGCTTCTTACCGCATCCTGAAAGAACGCACCGGCCTGGATGATGTTTACCTCGAACAGGTGCATACTTTCGGTTCCCTGAACCGTCACCCCAACGGAAGGGTGGTTACGACGGCTTATTATTCTCTTGTAAATATCCAGCACCACGAACTACAGCTTTCAGACAACGAACTGCATTGGCACCCGTTCAACGAGATTCGTTCCATGGCCTTCGACCACATGCAGATTCTGCAAACCTGTTATACCCGTCTTCAGCAAAAAGTATTGCGCGAGCCGGTGGTGTTCAACCTCCTCCCACAGAAGTTTTCCCTCCGCGACCTACAATCTTTGTATGAAGCGATTCTCGGGGTGGAAATGGACCGGAGGAATTTCAGGAAGAAATTCTTCCAGATGGGCTTCCTGGTAGATACAGAACAAATGGAAGATAATGTACCGCACCGTCCCGGGAAACTTTACAAGTTCAACCACAGAAAATACAGTAAGCTCAGCAAAAAAGCGCTGGATATCAACTTCTGATGTGTGGGGAAGGCAGAAGGGGTTATAACTGGTAGAAATTTTTGATGCTACTTGTCCGATGTTATGCTTGGGTGAACGGCTTCATGGTTTAATGTAATAACTGCTGCATTTAAAGTTTTCGCTTTGCAATTCAATGCAAAATCTTCTCGGTTCAACGTAAAGTTGAATGAGCTGAAACGCTTTTCCTATTATTGTTCAGGAACAATTCATGAATTGTAAGCATGTTTTTGATACAATGGTTGTACCTGTCAGATTCGGATATTAGAAAATTGTATTCCTGGATTGATGAGCCGCCGTTTGTAATGATCAATCTATCAGCTTCAATGATTTGTGTATTCTTTTGATATAAGCCGGTTGAACAATTTTAATCCCTTTCAAGAGGATCGTTTAACAATACATGCTTTTGTATTGTCTCCTGTCAACAAATGAGGCTTAGTGCATCATTGCGCCCGATTACCCTGTCTTTCCTTGTAAACGATTGCGTTGGGAATTCCAAATAAATCGCCGCATTTTATTTTGGTTTAACAGAATTTTTATTTTAACATTGTGTAAAATATACACATTAGTGTATCGCGGATTATAAAACCTATTTAATTGCCATTATGACTGCCAGGAATCTAACGAGGATGCTTGTTGCACTCTGCACATTATTGTGCATGGTTTCAACAGAAGCTGCTGCCCAGCAGCGCACCATTAACGGGAAAATTTCAGATGGCCGCAACGGTCAGCCCATATTCGGGGCCTCCATTCTCCTAAAAGGAACAACCAACGGAACATCTTCGGGTGCCGATGGACTTTTCAGTTTAAGCGTTCCCGCTGATGCATCAGTATTGGTCATCACTTCTGTGGGCTATGCTTCCAGGGAAGTATCTATCGCTTCCGGAATGCTCGACATCAAACTGGAGCCATCCACCGCGTCTTTCGATGAAGTGGTGGTGATCGGTTATGGAAGTCAGCGCAGGAGGGAAGTGACCGGCGCCATTACCAAAGTGACCAGCGAAAAATTAAATGCAGTACCGGTACCCAGCTTTGAAGCGGGTTTGCAGGGACGTGCCGCAGGCGTACAGGTGGTACAGGGCAGCGGGCTTGCAGGATCGGGATCGGTTGTGCGTGTACGTGGTTTGAACTCCATCAGTGCGGGAGGTGATCCGTTGTATGTGGTAGACGGTGTTCCTATCACCCAGGACAATTTCCTCCGCGGGAACAGTGGCGCCATGAACCAGAATCCATTGGCCGCTATCAATCCGCAGGATATTGAATCCGTGGAGATTTTGAAAGATGCCGCTGCGGCTGGTATATATGGAAGTCGTGGCGCCAATGGTGTGATTCTCATCACCACCAAGCGCGGCAAAAGTGGTAAACCTTCTTTTAATTATTCCAACAGGGTAGGCTTTAGTACCTATGCGAACAAGCCTGATTTTTTAGGAACTGAAGATTGGCTCGCCCTGCGCCAGGAAGCCTGGGTGAATGATGGGAACTCAGGCCTGGCGCCGCTTCCCGGAAATATCAGTTGGGAAAAAGCCAGGCAAACGAACACCGATTGGTGGGACATGCTCACCCGTACCGGTGTAATGCATGAACACAACCTGAGTATGAACGTGGGTTCCAAAAAGGTCCGCGCATTCGTAAGTGCCAATTACAGCGACCAGCAAAGTTACCTGAAGGGAAATTCATTTGAACGTTATGGTTTACGCGCCAATGTTGATTATACGCTCAATTCAAAATTCAAGGCGGGCATAACGGCGGGCTACAACAGGGGCAATAATCAGCGTGTACCAGCGGCGTGGGCAGGCGGTTTGGGCGATGCCATGAGTACGGCGTTGCCTTTCTTCCCTGTATATAACGATGATGGTTCTTTCTTTACCGGAGGGGCAAACCCAGTTCGGGTGATTGAAGGCAATACCTGGTACAACAGAGACGACCGGGTTATGAGTTCTGTTTTTTTTCAGTATAGCCCGATTAAAAACCTCACTTTAAAAGCGGTAGGTTCATTAGATTACCTGCGTGGCCTCGAGGATAAATTTGAAACGCCTGAATTCCGGAATAATACAGATAAACTTGGTTTCACAAGGAGAAGCCCTTCTGAAACCGTTAACCAAAATGGCACCTTCACAGCCGAATATAAGTGGGATATAAAAGATGACCATCGTTTTGTTTTGCTGGCAGGGGCGGAGGCGCAGGAGTCCAGAACAAGGTTCTTCAGCACTGACTTTGGTAAAGCTACCAATACGCCATGGTATGATGATGTGCCGGCATTCGAAGCGTTCAGGGATAGCCTCAGGGCAATTGGCCAGGCAGTTTGGAACGAAGCCAATGCTTTCACCTTTAATTCTTTCTTCGCCCGGCTGAACTATAGTTACAAAGATAAATTCTATGCGCAGGCTTCTATGCGGGCAGACGGCTCTTCACGTTTTGGCGCAGACTACAAATACGGATACTTTCCAACGATCGCATTCGGATATGTTATTACCGAAGAGAAGTTCATGGAAAATGTTACCTGGATCAACTACCTGAAACTTAGGGCCAGTGCAGGATTTACCGGTAACTCAAACTTCGGAGGAGGACTATATAGGACACAATATCGTTTAGACGGAATCTATAACGGAGACCAATCTTATTTTCTTGAAAATATTGGAAATCCCGGGCTTCATTGGGAGAAAGTTGTCAACTATGATCTTGGAGCTGATTTTACACTTTTTAATAATCGTGTTACGGGTGAAATGTCTTACTATAACAGGACCACTGATGATGTTATTCTTAATGCCGGGGTAGGGCCGTCAACTGGGTTTTCAACAGGGATTCGCAACGTTGATGCCGTGATCATTAACCAGGGCGTGGAACTTGCGCTGAACGCGAAGTTGGTACAGCAGAAAGATTGGGACTGGAGCTTAGGCGGTAACATCAGCAAAAATTACAACGAGGTGAAAAGCTTGGGCGATCTCAGTGCTGATGCGATCGGCGGTGGCACCAACGATACACGTGTAGCTGTGGGTTACCCGATCGGTACAAACTATGTGGTACGTTATGTAGGTGTTGATCCGAACGACGGGCTTCCCATCTGGCTGGATGTAAACGGAAAGCAAACCAAAACCTTTTCACTGGATAATCGTGTTCCTGTGGGAGCCGTGATCCCTGATTACATTGGCGGCATCAATTCTACGCTCCGCTATAAGGCTTTTGAACTCAGCACATTGCTTAGTTTCACTATCGGAGGAAATATCTACGATGGCAGCGGCAAGCGCCAGCTCGGAATCGTTACGGACTGGAATATGCGTACAGAGATCGCTGACCGATGGATGAAGCCCGGGGATATCGCACGTTATCCAAGGCTCACCATGAATCCTGCTACTTATAACGGATTGTCAAGTGAATGGCAATACAACTCCACCATGTTCCTCTACGATGCCTCTTACATGCGTTTGCGGGAATTGACATTGTCTTATTCTATTCCGCAGGAAACTTTACGGCGCATCGGTTTGCGTAACGCCAGGATATTCGTTACCGGTATGAATTTGCTCACTTTCACGAAATACCCCGGTGGGGATCCTGAAATCGCACGGGACTTTGAGAATGCTCAGGATCGTAACCTGAGCCCCAATGTTACTTACCTTACGCCGCCTCAGCAGAAGTCCGTAACATTTGGCCTTAACCTTTCCTTCTAACCGATAACATCAAGAAAATGAAACCTATATCATTTGTATATATAATGTTTGTCGCAGTATTGCTGGGCGGCATTACTTCCTGTAAGAAATTCCTGGAAAGGCCTCCATCGGGCAAGTTGGATGAAGACTCTGTAATTGTTTCCAGCGAAGGAATAGAATTGATGTTGAACAGCGCCCTGAAATCAATGGCAAGCGAACAACTGTATGGCGGACGGATGGTCGTGTTGAATGAACTGGTAGCCGATCAGTTAGATGCGACGCTACTCACTGGAGATTATGGAGAAATCTATGGTCGCAGAACTTCCATCTTCGGAGATTATAAAAACAATTTTTACGTGGATAATTACCACGTTATTACTCAGGCGAACCGGGCGCTGGAAAAAATGGATGTGGCAGATCCCGCTGATTCCGCACGATTGGTTGGGATGGCGAAGTTCATCAGAGCGGTAGCGCACTTTGAGCTGGTAAGACTTTTTGCGCAGCCGTATGGCAATACTACCGATAACAGCCATCCGGGTATTCCGCTGAGAACTTCCACCGGCCTGGCATCTGTTCCCAGATCAACTGTAGCTCAGGTGTATGCGCAGATTGTGACCGACCTTACTGATGCTGAGGCTAAACTGCCTGAAGTAGTAGGAGGTGTGCCAGGGAAGGCCGCTGCAAGAGCCTTTCTCGCTAAAGTGTATTTCCAGATGAACAATTTCGGAGAAGCATACAGGATGGCGAATCTTGTATTGACCGCTAGCAGCGCCTCCACATATCAATTTAATACTTCCGCAACTGAGTTCACCACACGTTATTCGCTGAACGGAACCAAAGAGGCCATCTACAAGCTGGTGAACACCACCAATATTTTTGAACCCGGGGCACATCTCCGCGGTCAGTTCAGAAGTGATGGCGGAAGAGTTCCTGTATTGCATTTTACAGATGACCTCTACGCCCGTTTCCAGAATACCGGTGATCAGCGTGCTGCTTGGTTCAATACTACTTTTAATGATGGGCTCAACTCCTTCACCAAATATAACCTGGACCGTTTTGAAGTGCCTGTAATCACAGTAACTGAAATGAAAATTATCCGTGCGGAATCCGCTGCAGAAACCAATGCCAATCTTTCCGTTGCTGTCACCGATATTAACGATATTATGACACGTGCGTACGGAAATACTTCCCGCAACCTCCCTTCAAATGCTGCTGCCGCGGACATCATCAATGCCACGCGCACCCAATATTTGCTGGAGTTCGTAGGTGAGGGCCGACGCTTGCAGGAAATTAAACGAATTGGTGCCAGGAACAAAACAAACATTGACCGTCGTGGAGCCGCATGGAATTGTCCCGGCATGGTGCTCCAGTTCCCACAGGGTGAAATGGCTGCCAATGTAAACTTTCAACGCAATCCTGAAGGGGGATGCAATTAATTAACGATCAATTGACACATATGAAAAATATATGCGCATTCCTGCTTGCCGCAACGCTTTTCACTGCCTGCAAGCCTGAAACCATCGGTGATGTCCCTCACCAGGAAACCGCGGTGGTCAATAGCCTTGCCGGAACCTGGACGCTTTCAAAGGTAACTGTTACAGACAAAGGATCTGAAATAAAGAACTCACCGTATCTCGTAAAAGATGTAACCTCCATTTTTCCGTTTAAAGATTTTAAACTCACCCTAAATGCCAACGGCGGAACACCTTCAACATTCACTACAACCAAAGGCAACGCACCTGCAGTGATTGCGCTTCCTTCGGGCAACTGGAAGGTTGACAACGCTGAAGCACCAAAGGCCATCCAATTCATCAATGGAACCGATACGCTGAAATCCACGATAGGTTCTTATCCTACGAATTTCAGGAATACTTTCAGCCTCAGAGTGGAGAAAAGAGAACAAGGTAAGGAACAGGTTGAAGTGATTTACGACTACATATTTACCAAACAATAAAATGCCTGCACAATGAAAAAGACGCTTTCTGCAATTGTAATGCTGTGCTTTCTGTTGGTGCAGCGCACGAACGCCCAGGTAACCTTCAGTCCGTTAATTTTCACGGCCATTGATGAAGTTACCGTAACGGTAGATGTAACCGGTACGCCACTGGCTGGAGAATCCAGCGCTTATATCTGGATATTCAGTAATCCCGATGCTACCGACCAGGAGGCCGCAACCACCCGCCCAAAAAAAGACGGTGTAACGAATGGCGCATGGGGTAACTCCGCTGAAGCAGCAAAGATGACTGCCGCTGGTACTAATAAATGGTCGTTTAAGTTTAAAGGGAACGAACTATTCGGTCTTCCACCATCACAGCTCATATCTTTCGGTTTTCTGGTGAAAGCGAAAGATGGCTCGAAACAAACGCCGGATTACAAACCTTTCAAATTTGATCCCCTTGTTTTTGTTCCCACCAAAATGCGGGTGTTTCCCAACAAAGTAGGCGTTACAGATGTGATCGGATTAAATTTTGATCAGTCGCTCACAAAAGTTACCGATGAAGTCCGCATGACACCTGTTTCCGTCACCATCATACTGGAAGGCGCTGCGGGCGTATTGGGTACAAAAGAGATTGCTTTGAAGAAAGAAGCCGCCACGATATGGGCTGCTTACTTTATCCCCACTTACACATTTGGTGTTACGGAGACCCAGCTTGCCGGGGGAAAATTCAGGTACCGGTTCAATGGCACGATCCCGGCCGCAAACGGGGCCGTACTGAACATTACCACCGAAGAAGTAACTGTACCCTTCATTACGCTTAAATAATGCTTGCCATGAAAAAAATACTGCTCTATATGTTTGGCATCACCGCCCTGGTGGCTGGTTGCCAGAAAGCGAACTTCGACATGAACGCCACCGGAGAGGGCCTGGGGGAATTTTCGATTACCGCACCGCAAAATGGAACGGTGCTCAACCTGAACAGTGCCACACCCAATGCGACCGTTCAGCTTGCATGGACCGCCGCCCGGCCCGGGTTGAGTACCGAGCCTACTTACGCATGGATCGCTGCGCTCCGCACCGGAAGCCTGGACAATCCCATCCTCGAATATCCTTCTGATAATGGCGGCAAGGCTACAACGCTTACGCTTACGCAGAAGCAACTGGACGATTTCCTTAAATTAAGAAGCGTTCCCGAAGCTGCTCCGGTTGAACTGAAGTGGACCATCGTGGCCACCAATGGAGAAACCCGCATCCGCTCCAACGATTCGCTTAACATCACCATAAGAAGATTTGGCGACGGCATCACTCCGTTCCAACTGCTGGCTCCGGTGAACAGTATGGCCACCAATGAAATTTCTCCATCCAGTACAACGGACAGTGTTCGTTTCATCTGGCAGAAAGCAATGCCGGGGAAGGCATCCAATGCTGTTACGTATAAGATACAGGTGTTTAATGATGCAGAAGTGTTGGGAACACCCCTTTTCGAATCGCCCTCCAACAAAAACGGCCTCGATACCATAAAAGCCTGGTCGTACAAAGATTTCAGCAATGCACTTACTGCGGCTGGTTATACTGATCTTGGTGCTGTTGTAAAATTGAAATGGCGGGTGGTGGCTACTTCCGGCACCGCAACCGCTACTTCAGTGTACGCGAACGATGTGGCCTACCTCCGCGAAGTGAAAATTTACCTTGTGGGCGGTAGCACACCCGCTGGCTGGGAACCCGCTAACGCCATCCAGATGATTCCCGATGCTAAGTTTCCAAGTGTCTATTACATCTATGTGCACCTGAATGCAGGTGGCGGTGGACTGAAGTTCCTGAACCAGAAACAATGGCCAGGTGGGGATCTCAATTCAACGGATTGGGGAATGAAGAAAGGCGCACCTGGCGACCTTGCTGCGGATGATGAAGACAATGTACCCGTTTCTGCCGACGGTGTTTACCGCGTTTCCGTGGATATGAAAAATAATAAGTACTACGTGCAGGCCGACCATGGCCGAATGGGAACGGTGGGCGATGCCACCAACGCGGGATGGGATCCGCCTGGTGTATTCCCCACACAGGCACTTGCTTATATTAAGCCGAACCGCTTTCTGGGACTGCTCAATTTTAAAGGCGGCGGTTTCTTTAAAATGATTGATGGTAATTCCTGGCCCGATGGTGGAGGTCCTGTGAACCAATCCAAGGATTTTGGAAAAGGCGCTTCCGCTGGCGCGATGCTGGCCGAGAATGAAGGTAACTTCGATGGCCCGGCCACCGCTGGTTTATACCGCGTGATCTGGGATGGTACCGATGTGAAGAACCTCAAATACGAAATTGGTCCCGGTATCATGAAAATCGTGGGCGATGCGCTGACCGATTATCCCGCCTGGAACCCCGGAGGTTCCCCCCAGATGAATTATGAAGGCAACGGTGTCTGGAAGTTTACGCTGAAACTCACCGCAGGAAAGGAATTCAAGTTCCTCGCCGGTGCGGATTGGGGGGCACTGGATTATGAAGATGCCGGCGGCGGAAAGATCAAATATGAAGGCGGAGACAACTTTAAATCACCCGCCACCAGCGGCACTTACCAGATCATACTGGACGAGTATAAGGGTACATTCCAGTTGGTACAGCAGTAATTAATACCGGCTACGAAAATTTTTCTTGAACTATATTGAACGGGGTAAAAACGCAAGAGCGGATCGTTAAAAAACGGTTCGCTCTTTTTTGCTTTTTGGAGGCGGGAACCGGTGTTTTAACGGGTACCCGGTGCCACCGACGGGCTTTTTACGCTGCTGGTCGGGGAAAATCTCCAACTGGTTTGGGTGAATTTCCTCCCATATAGCGGGTTTTTTGGGCTGAAATTCACCTTCGTTCGCTCATGACTAAAATTTCAGCGCAAAATTTTTATTGAAAATCAATTCATTGCGAAAGTATCATTAAAAAATAACCTGTAATCTTTTGGAATATCGCGTGCAATCGTCCTACCTTTGCCACCCGTTATAAACCGACGGGTTTTTTCACCAACATTGCCAGGGATGGCGGCAGTGTTCAAATTTTTTAACAATGAGTAAGTTACATTTTACTACCAAGCACGCGAACGCGGCTACCGTACAACGGAACTGGTATGTTGTTGACGGTACCAATCAAACCGTAGGACGAGTGTGCGCCCGTATCGCAGCAATCCTGCGCGGGAAAAACAAGGCGTACTTTACGCCCCACGTTGATTGCGGTGATTACATCGTATTCATCAATGCAGACAAAGTTGTTTTCACAGGGAACAAACTGGAAGACAAAACCTACATCAACTTCTCCGGTTACCCCGGCGGTAAGAAGGAAGAAACAGCTGGAAGCCTGATCAAACGCAGGCCCGAAGCGCTGATCGAAAGAACCGTAAAAGGAATGTTGCCTAAGAACAGGCTCGGCCGAAAAATGGTGAAGAAGCTGTTCGTTTACGCTGGTGCTGAGCATCCGCATGGCGCACAAAAACCCACGGAACTGAAATTCTAATTCCCACAACTTCAAATGTATCCCGGAATCATCCGGTACAAATAAACAAATATGGAAAAGCAAAAAAATGCCGTTGGTCGTCGTAAAGAAGCTGTGGCACGCGTGTTCCTCAGCAAAGGTGAAGGTAAGATCACCATTAACGACAAAGACTACAAAGCGTATTTCCCACTGGTTTACCTGCAAAACCAGGTAGAAGCTCCCCTCAAAACAATCGAAGCGATCGATAAATTCGATATCAAAATCAACGCCCAGGGCGGTGGTGTGAAAGGACAAGCCGAAGCTGTGAAGCTGGGCATCGCCCGCTCACTCTGCGAACTGAACCCCGAATTCCGTCCCGCGCTGAAAGCCGCAGGTCTTATGACCCGTGACCCACGCTCGGTTGAACGTAAGAAACCAGGTAAAAAGAAAGCACGTAAGAGCTTCCAGTTCAGCAAACGTTAATCGCTGTATGTTGCTCCTGCAAGGAGTTCAGAAAGCAATCCTATTCATATTATACAATCGTTTATACAAATGGAAAACAACACTTCATTACAGCAACAACTGCTCGAAGCTGGTGTACACTTTGGTCACCTGAAGAAGAAGTGGAACCCCAAGATGTTGCCTTACATCTTCGCTGAGAAGAAAGGTATTCACATCATCGATCTGAACAAAACCGTAGAAGGCTTGCAGGAAGCTGCCGCCGCTATGAAGCAGATCGCGAAAAGCGGTAAAAAAATCATGTTCGTTGCTACCAAAAAGCAGGCGAAAGAGATCGTTACCGAATGCGCACAGCGTGTGAACATGCCTTACGTTACTGAACGCTGGCTCGGTGGTATGCTCACCAACTTCAACACCGTTCGTAAGAGCGTGAAGAAAATGCAGAGCATCGAAAAAATGCTGAACGACGGTACACTCGACAGCATCACCAAAAAAGAACGCCTCACCCTCACCCGTGATAAAGAGAAGATGGAAAAAGTGCTGGGTGGTATCGCTCAACTGGGTCGTGTTCCTGCCGCATTGTTCCTCGTGGACATCGGCCACGAGCACATCGGTCTGGCTGAAGCAAAACGCCTCGGCATCACCACACTGGGTATGGTAGATACCAACTGCGATCCCAATAAAGTGGACTTCGCGATCCCCGCGAACGATGACGCTACCAAATCCATTGCTATCATCACCAACTATATCACCGCTGCTATCGCTGAAGGTCTGGCTGAACGTCAGGCTGCTAAAGACGAAGAAGTGGAAGAAACAGAAAGTGACGACAAGAACGTGAAGTTCGAAGTGGAAGGTGAAGAAACAGATAAGTCCGGAAGGAAAGTAAGAGGTACAAGCCAACCCAAACGCCGTGTTCCAGGTGGCGCCAGCCGTCGCCCTGCAACTGGTGGAGGACCCCGCTAGTACTTTGCAATAGAATTGATCAGCACCCGGCACACTTCGGTTTGCCGTGCTGGTCAATTTGGTTATAGCCCGATTTCTATTTTAAACAATATAAAAACTGAAGTATGTCTGTAGCAATTACTGCAGCCGATATCAATAAGCTCCGCCAGGCAACCGGTGCCGGTATGATGGACTGCCGCAAGGCCCTTACCGAGAACAATGGTGATTTTGAAGCAGCAATCGACTGGCTCCGTAAAAAGGGCCAGAAAGTAGCCGCCCTCAGAAGCGACCGTGAAGCAAAAGAAGGTGTGGTGCTGGCTAAAACCACCGCCGACAACAAAACAGGAATCACCCTCTGCCTGAGCTGCGAAACCGACTTCGTTTCTAAAAACGCTGAATTCGTTGCCTTCGCGCAGAGCATCATCGATGCCGCTATCGCGAACAATGTAAAAGACGCGGAAGAACTGAACGCAGTTGAAATCGGCGGACTGAAAATCGCTGATATGGTGAACGATAAGCTCGCTTCTATCGGTGAGAAAATCGGTATCTCCAAATTCGTTCGCGTAGACGCTCCTTATGTTGCTTCCTACATCCATGGTGCCAACAGAATGGGCGTACTGGTAGGCTTCAACAAAGATGCCGCTGAAGCAGGTAAAGATGTGGCCATGCAGATCGCCGCGATGAACCCCGTTGCCATCGATCCTGATGCCGTTCCCGCCGCTACAGTAGAGCGTGAAAGAGCCATCGTTACCGAAACCATTCAGGCCGATCCTAAAATGGCCGGTAAGCCCGCCGAAATGATCGCCAAGATCGCTGAAGGTAAACTGAATGCGTTCTTCAAAGAAAGCACCCTGCTCGCGCAGGCTTTCGTAAAAGATGGCAGCAAATCAGTTGCCGACTACCTGAAATCTGTGGACGCAGAACTGAAAGTGACCGAGTTCGCTCGCGTAGCACTCGGATAAGCGTTTCCCGATATATTTTGCAGAGGGCGTATCATTCAACCGGTACGCCCTCTTCTATTTAATACGCCTTAGAAGCTATAGCCAACAAAGTGAACGCATCGCAGTACAGCGCCTCTTTGCGTCCTTGCTCCTGCGAGGTGCCGAGCTGCGAGGAACGAAGCAGGAAGCAGGAAGCAAGTGGGCTCTTTGCGCCTTTGCTCCTTAGCGGTCTTTGCGTGAACCCCTGCATTTTTTTCTACCCGCCACCCGCATTTAAACGGTAAACATTATCTTGCAGCCGATTTTCTCATTAAAATCTTCTCTATTCATGCAGCCCAGGTACAAAAGAATCTTGTTGAAATTGTCAGGTGAGTCTTTAATGGGAGATAAATCATTTGGCCTTGATCCGGCCATGATTGCCCGTTACGCACAATCCATCCGTGAAATACACGACCTGGGTGTGGAAATCGCCATCGTAATTGGCGGAGGAAATATTTACCGTGGTATGAACGAGGCGGAAACCGG
The DNA here is from genome assembly GCA_946482545.1 of uncultured Flavihumibacter sp. Next base: position 31,496 of record CAMLRX010000044.1, read on the forward strand.
CATTCAACGCGCTCAGGGCGATTATATGGGCATGCTGGCCACGGTGATCAACGGGATGGCCCTCCAGGCCGGACTGGAAAAAGAAGGCATGTTTACCCGCCTTCAGAGTGCCATTAAAATGGAACAGATCGCGGAACCTTATATCCGCCGCCGTGCGATCCGTCACCTGGAGAAAAAACGCCTCGTGATATTTGGTGCAGGTACCGGAAACCCTTATTTCACTACCGATACCGCCGGCTCGCTCCGCGCCATCGAGATACAGGCCGATGTCATCCTTAAAGGAACACGTGTAGATGGCATCTACACAGCAGATCCCGAAAAGGACCCCACCGCCACCAAGTATGATACCATTACTTTCAATGAATGCATCCAGAAGAACCTTAAGGTGATGGACATGACCGCGTTCACACTCTGCATGGAGAACCAACTTCCGATTATCGTTTTCGATATGAACAAAGAAGGCAACCTGAAGAGAGTTGTGATGGGGGAAGAAGTGGGCACCTTAGTGAAAGGGTAATCTATAATTCTGAATTTTGAATGTTGAATTTTGAATTGGGTGGTTGGAGTGCGGCTTCTTAGCATAGCACAGGCATCAGGGTAATACAAGGCAATTCAACATTTAGAATTCAACATTCAAAATTTACTATGTCTTCAATAGCTGATATCCGGAAAGATTATAAACTGCGTTCCCTTTCTGAAAGTGATGTAGCGGCTGATGCCATTGCACAGTTTGGCAGATGGTGGCAAGAAGCAGTTGCTTCGCAGATTGACGAGGTGAATGCAATGACACTGGCCACTGCTTCCGCAGATGGTGTTCCTTCCGCACGCATCGTATTGCTGAAGGGATACGATGAAAAGGGATTTACTTTTTTCACCAACTACGAAAGTTTCAAAGGGCAGCAACTGGGTGAAAATCCCCGCGCATGCCTGGTGTTTTTCTGGAAAGAACTGGAAAGGCAGGTACGCATCACCGGGCTCATTGAAAAAGTTTCCGAACGTGAAAGCGAAGAATACTTTATCTCCCGTCCGCAAGGCAGTAGATTGGGTGCCTGGGCTTCTCCCCAAAGCCAGGTGATTCCTAACCGGGAATGGCTGGAAACAAAAGAAGCGGAACTGAAAGTTATTTACGGAGACAACGAAGTGCCTAAGCCCCCGCATTGGGGCGGCTATCGCCTGAAGCCTATCGTAATGGAATTCTGGCAGGGAAGAGCCAGCAGGCTGCACGACCGTATACAATATACTTTCCAGGATGAAGGTGCCTGGAAGATTGAACGACTAGCGCCGTAGGAGATTTTGAATTTTGAATGATGAATTTTGAATGGGGGCATTTGTGGGTAGCAAGTGCCTTGTGCACGATGCTACAATTCAAACGCTATAATCCATCATTCAAAATTCAACATTCAAAATTACACTTACTTCTTCTTCGCCCTTTGTGGCTTCGCTGGCCTTGATTTACCATAAGACCCCTGGAATATTTTTCCTTTCTTGGTTTTTTTGTCGCCTCTGCCCATAACTTGATTTTTAATTTGTGAATAGTATCGGATGTCAAAAATAGAAAAAGCTCCGATACAAAGTTGCAACGGAGCCTTAAACTATAAAAACAGTTCAATTATATCTTGGCGGAAAGTTCTTTACCGGCTTTGAATTTAGCCACTTTCTTTGCCTTGATCTTGATAACGGCACCTGTTTGTGGGTTGCGGCCATTTCGGGCAGCGCGTTTGGTAACGGAAAAAGTACCAAAACCTACCAGGGTAACTTTACCACCACCTTTCAGGGTTTTGGTAACAGCTTCTGTAAAAGAATCCAGTGCTGCGTTGGCCTGTGTTTTAGTAACGCCGGCATCATCGGCAATTTTAGCGATCAATTCAGCTTTGTTCATAGTGAGATGTTTTAATAGATTTTGTATGGAACAAATATAGACGCTTTTTCTTCCCGGCAAAATTTTTTTGATGAATTTCCTGCTCCGTGTTTTTCCCTGTAATCCCCACGGGATAAGGCTTTGGAATGATACGTGAAAATACTGATCCGCTTACGGTGATTTCCCCGTTCCGCTGAAACCCTTGCTGGCAAAGGATTTCAGCGAATAATTAATGAAACCCTTACTGGTAAAGGGTTTAGAAAGAATTTACGATTTATTCCGGATAAAAAAGAGGTGCCGTTTTGTTTTCCACAATTAGTTCACAACCTGCAATACGGAGCGGAAGGCAA
>CAMLRX010000045.1 GCA_946482545.1 uncultured Flavihumibacter sp.
CCGGCGCTTACCTTATCGGCGATGGCGCGGATCGATTCAATGCGGTCCTGTATTTCCTGGTCCTTATCCTGCAGGGCTTTCTGTAAAATGATCCTTTGGTCGAAATCGGCTTTTACCCTGGCGTAGAACATGATGGTGATGAGCAGGGCGAGCAGGGCGGCCACCACAATTACCACCGGCGTGTAGCCGGCGAGGCGGTTCATTTCTCTGGTGCGTTCCTGCAACAATTCCTGTTCACGCCGTTCCATAATTTCCACTTCTGTGCGGGCGGCATCCATGTATTCCTTCCCTTTTCTAAGGTCATCCACAGCTATGGTTATGCCATTCTTTTTATTGCGGATCAGTTGTTCCAGCATCTTCATCCTGCTTTTCACCAATCCGGTCAGTACTTCCACACTTTGTTGCTGCAGCGGGTTATCGCTGGTGGTTACGCGTACCTCATCCAACTGGTTCAGCAATTGATCATTTGTGCCTTTAAAGGGATCAAGAAAAGACTCATCGCCCGTTAGCAAATACCCGCGCTGCGCCGTTTCCGCATCTTTCAATACGGAAGGGATCACTTCGAGTTTTTTGATCACTTCGTTGGTATGGTTTACCAGCCGCGCGCTTTCGAGCAGGTTGGTAATGCTCAGGTAAGAAGCCACGGAGCTCACGATGAGCAACAGGAGCGAAAGGCCAAAACCGATGAGTAAGTTGCGCTGAAAAGTAGCTTTTGCAAATTGCATATACTGGTTTAGTTGCGTTTTTGGGATAATGGCAGAATAAGTGTGAAGGTGGCCCCGTAGTGTTCCCGGCCATGCGCCCATACAAAGCCATTGTGTTTCTCCACGATCTTCTTCACGATGGCCAGCCCGATGCCCGTTCCATCATAAGTGGCACGTGGGTTTAGCCGCTGGAAGATGGTGAATATTTTTTCGGAATAGATGTCTTCGAAACCTATCCCGTTATCGGAGATGATAATCCGGCAGAAATCTCCGTTATCATCTGATGGAGCGCCTGGCTCCGCTGAAGCGGTTCTTTCCCCTTTAATGCTGATCACCGGAAGCCGTTCGGGATGGCAGAATTTCAAAGCGTTGGAAAGGATGTTCTGTAACGCCTGCCTGATTTGTCCCGGAATAGCTTCTATAGCAGGAAGATCGCACAGTTCCACCTTGGCGTTTTTTTCTTCAATGGTGAGTTCAAGATCGGTGAGCACTTCGCGTACCATCGCGTTCATGTCCACTTTTTCAAATTGTCCGGAGACGGAAAGCCCGGAGTGCATCAGCAGGTCGTTGATGAGGTTCGACATCCGTTGGGAGGACGATAGAATCCTGTTCATATAAGACAGCGCCTCTTCATTCCCGCTAAGGAACTTATCGCGCACCATATTGCTGAACACATGAATCTTCCGGAGCGGCTCCTGGAGGTCGTGTGATGCGACTGAAGCGAATTGCTGGAGGTCGTGGTTGCGGGCTTCCAGTTCCCGGTTCATTAATTCCAGTTCCCGTGTACGGTCGGAAACACGCTGTTCCAGGTTTGAAGCGGCCATCCGGAGGGCTTCATGCGCGGCATTCAGTTGTTTCGATTGTTCATATAACCTGTAAAAAGTTTTCACTTTCATCAGCAGGATATCCGGATCGAAGGGTTTGGTGAGGTAATCGATTCCCCCTGAAGCATATCCTTTTGTAACGAAACGTTTTTCCGTATTTACGGCGGAAAGAAAAATAATGGGAATATCGCGGGCTTTATTGATGGAGGTGATGGATTCGGCTACTTCAAAACCATCCATGCCCGGCATTTGCACGTCCAGGATAACAAGGGAGTAATCATTCTTCAATATTTTCTTCAATGCTTCTTCGCCCGAAGTTGCGGTATCGGTCTCGAAACGGTTCAGGTGCAGCAGGCGTTGCAGGGAGAAAATATTTTCCTGGTTGTCGTCCACAATCAGAATCATGTTTCAAATATAACCGAAGGGGGTGAATATGAACGATATCCGCACAGGTTCCTGCCATATTTTACAGGCATGTTAATTGCAAAGCAGGAATGTTTTTTTGGTAGAAACGCTTAACCGGCTACAGGAACAACTCCTTCAGGATAATATAACAGCCCATTACCAGCACAAACCAGCCGAAACCTTTTTTCAGTTTATGACCTGGAATTGTTTTAGAAAGCATGCCTCCGGTAATGATACCACCCATGGCAATGGATGTGATAATCAGCAGGAAACGCCAGTTTAACGTATAATGTCCGAGGTCGCCCATGAAACCGATCAGTGAATTCACTGCGATGATGAAGAGCGAGGTACCGACCGCTTCTTTCATGGACAAACGCAGGAATATCACCAGCGCCGGAATGATGAGAAAGCCCCCTCCCGCCCCCAGGAATCCGGTGATCAATCCAATCCCAATCCCATAAAGAATCAATATACCGAAAGCGCCATCAGTTTTTTCACCCGGCGCCCTTTCTTTCACCCCTTTACTGGTGAGCATAGAGACAGAGGCGGCCAGCATCAGGATCGCGAAAAGAACCATGGTAAGCAGGGAACGCGTAACCACGAAATCGCCAATATTGAACAACTCCTGCGGCAACAGCGGCAACAGGAACCGGCGCGTAATAAATACCGTGAATGGGGAAACAATTCCCAACGGCAATGCCAGCCCAATGCTCGCGTAACCTTTGCGGTAATTGCTGTATGCGCCTGCCAGACTTGTAACCCCTACGATAAAAAGGGAATAAGAAGTGGCCAGCGTGGGATCAATATGAAAAATATATACGAGTACCGGGATCGTAAGGATTGACCCTCCGCCTCCTATGAGTCCGAGTGAAATACCTATCAATGCCGCCGCTATATAACCCAATATTTCCATGCGCCTGAATTAGGTTCCAAAAGTTGGAAAAATACCGCACTCTTTCCTGAAGGAATGAACACACACCCTGTTTTACTGTACCTGCTGGCACTTTTGTTGTAAAACTCCCTGTAAAAGATTACCATGAAGTTAGCTTTTCTACACCTTGCTATTGGCTCAGCCCTTTGTTTCGCAGCCTGCAATTCAGCGCCGAAACCTGAGGAACCGGCCAACGACCTCCAATCTGCAGTGGATGTGGTGGAACTTCCCGAGCCATTCGCCACCAAATCAGCCAACAATTTCAGTAAAGTGACCGGCTGGCCGGCGGAAAAAACACCTTTCGCGCCGGAAGGCTTTACCGTGAAAAAGTTTGCTGGTGACCTGATGAATCCACGGATGATCTATGTCGCGAAGAACGGAGATGTTTTTGTGGCGGAATCCAATACGGAAGTGAAAGGCGTGAAAAAAGTGGCCGCAGAAATCAGTGGCAAAGCGAAGTCTATGAAAACGGGAAACAGCGCCAACCAGATCAGGTTGCTGCGCGATAAGGATGGTGATGGCGTGGCGGAATCCTCCACCGTTTTTTTAGCCGGTCTAAACCAGCCCTTCGGGATGCTGATCCTTGATGGTCATTTTTATGTGGCGAACACGGATGGGATTGTAAGGTATCCTTATAAAGAAGGCGATTCCGTGATCAGCGCTAAAGGCACTACAATCGCGTCACTGCCAGCCGGAGGCTACAACAACCACTGGACGAGAAACCTGATCTCAAATGCGGATGGTTCCAAAATATATGTATCAGTAGGAAGCGCCAGCAATGTGGCAGAACATGGGATGAAAGAAGAAGAACGCCGCGCGGCTATCCTGGAAATGAACCCCGATGGAAGCGGGGAGAAAATTTATGCGAGTGGTTTAAGGAATCCGGTGGGCATGGACTGGGCACCGGGCACCAATACCCTCTGGACCGCCGTAAACGAACGGGATGGATTGGGCGATGAACTTGTGCCCGATTACCTGGCCGGCGTTCAACCCGGCGGATTCTACGGATGGCCCTGGTTGTACTTCGGTGATAAAGTGGATCCACGGCTGGAAGAAGAAGCGAAAACCCTGAATAAAACAGCACTGGTTCCTGATGTTGCCCTGGGGTCACATACCGCTTCGCTCGGACTTGCCTTCTACAAAGCAGGGAACTTCCCTGAAAAATATAAAAACGGTGCATTCATAGGTCAACATGGTTCATGGAACCGCTCGCAACTGTCGGGTTATAAAGTGGTGTTTGTACCGTTCTCCAATGGAAAACCATCCGGCAATCCGGAAGATTTTCTTACCGGATTCATTGGCGACGCCTCGAAAAGTGAGGTGTACGGAAGACCCGTTGGCGTCGCAGTCAGCGCCAATGGTGGACTGCTCGTAGCCGATGATGCCGGTAATACCATCTGGCACGTGAGTAAACAATAATTAAATTATTTGGCACGTGCATACTGATTGGGCCATGAAACATCGTGGCCCAATTCTTTTGCCGCTTCCAGCGGGAAGTAAGGGTTTCTTAAAAGTTCCCTGGCCATCAGCACAATATCTGCGGCACCACTTGTGATAATATCTTCGGCCTGTTGTGCGCCCGTTATTAATCCTACCGCACCTGTGGGCATTCCCGTTTCTTTACGGATGCGCGCGGCGAAAGGCACCTGGTAGCCCGGTTCCACGGTAATCTTCTGTTCGCGGCTGTTACCACCTGATGATACATCTACTAGATCGACGCCTTTTTCACGGAGTATTTTGCAAAGGGCAACCGAATCTTCCATGTTCCAGCCCTCAGCCGTCCATTCGGTGGCGGATATGCGCACAAACAAGGGGAGTTCCGCCGGCCACACCGTTTGAACCGCAGTGATGATCTCCAGCAGAAAACGTATCCTGTTTTCGAAGCTGCCACCATATTGGTCGTCGCGTTGATTACTTGCGGGAGAAAGGAATTGATTGATAAGGTAACCATGCGCGGCATGCAGTTCCAGCACTTCGTAACCGGCAATTACCGCGCGTAAAGCCGCTTCCCTGAAGCTTTGGATCATCTTCTGCACTTCTTCTGTGGAGAGCGCGCGCGGCGCGCGTTCTTCTGGCCTGAAGGCGATAGCCGAAGGCGCTACGGTTTCCCAACCATCCTGTTCTAATGCCAACTGCCGACCACCCTCCCAGGGCGCGGCGGCACTTGATTTTCTGCCCGCATGGGCCAGTTGGATACCGGGAACAGCGCCCTGTTGTTTTATAAAAGCTGTGATCTCTTTCAGTTTTTCCACCTGTGCATCGTTCCATATACCCAGACAGCCATTGGAAATACGCCCGTCCGCTGAAACAGCGGTCGCTTCCTGGATCACCAACCCTGCCCCGCCCACGGCACGGCTTCCGAGGTGCACCAGGTGCCAGTTGTTGGCCAGTCCTTCTGCTGCGGAATACTGGCACATGGGGGATACCGCAATCCTGTTGCGGAACGTAATATTTTTAATGGTGTAAGGTGAAAAAAGATGCATATCAATTTGTTGTTGTATTATAAAATCTCGACCGATCCGAAGGCGCCCGCTTCGTAATCTTCAAAAGCCTGCATAATTTCCTCCTGCGTATTCATCACAAAAGGACCATGGGAAACAACGGGCTCTCCCAACGGCGTGGCATGACCGAAAATAAGGATCACTTCGTTGCCCGCCGATATATTTATTTTTTCTTCTGCCAATTCAAACTCCACGAGATCGTGCATCTCCGCCTGTTTGCCATTCACTTCAACAGTACCGCGCACCACATACAGGAATATATTCCTTCCGGCGGGCGCCATTGTGGTCCATTTCGCACCATGCTTCAACTTCACGAGGGAAAGAAACACATCGGTAAGCGGTTGAACGGCGCCGTTATTTCCTTCCCATTTCCCGGCGATCAGTTCCAGCGTACCGGCATCTTCCGGCAAGGCGAACACCGGTATTTCACCAGCCTGAACACCTTTGTAGAAAGGATCGGTCATTTTATGCTTCCGGGGTAAGTTGAGCCAGAGTTGCAATATCTCCAGCTTTCCACCTTCTTTCTTAAACCGTGGCGAAGATACTTCGGCGTGTATCAATCCTTTTCCCGCGGTCATCCATTGGATGCCGCCGGAATCGATCACGCTTTTATGACCGCCATTGTCGGCATGGGCTACATCGCCATTAATAATAAACGTGACTGTTTCCATGCCCCGGTGCGGATGCGGGCCGAAAGGTAACCCGTTGTTGTTGGGCGGATATACCTGCGGGCCATGGTGGTTGAGGAACAGGAAAGGATCAATGTGTTCCACCGAACGCGTGGGCAGCGCACGAAAAGTAATCAGGTCTTGTACATGCGCGGGAAGTGCGCGGTGAATTTTCCGAATAGGTCGCATACGCAAATTTAATGTTCAAACACTATTTAAAACGAGTGGAACTGTTAAAGGTTGAAGGAATGAAAGTACAAATTTTGAATTTTACTGAAGGAGTTTGAACTTGTAGCCCCAACTGATCACCTTAAAATGAGTTTCTTGGTAAATTATACGGAAAGAATAAAAGAATTGGAAGCTGCGCGAAAACTGCGGAAAAACAAAAAGAACCGTGTTTCCCTAGCACGTTTGGTGAGTCTGGCAGCCGCTTTCTACCTGGCATGGACCGTTTACCCGCAAGGATTGGGCTATGCATTGTTGTGTTTCGCGGTATGTTTCGGAATTTTCCTGAAACTTGTGGCCGTATCAGCGGATATTCAGCAACAGATCAAAATCCTGGACCACCTGATCTTCATCAATGAAGAAGAACTTTCCATTGCCGCGCACCAATTCCACCACCGGAAAAATGGCGCAGTGCATTTACCGGAGCAACATCCTTATGCCCACGACCTGGATCTTTTCGGAAGGGCTTCTTTGTTCCAATACATCCAACGCACCAGCTCTGCGCAGGGCGACGCTTTGCTGGCTTCCTGGCTGCTTGCGCCCGCCACATCCGAAGACATCCTGAAGCGACAAGGAGCTATCAGTGAACTTGCGGGGAAAACACCCTTCCGGCAGGAGCTCCAGGCTTTGGGTATGCTGGAACCCATCACCTTCTCCACGGAGGAAAAAATCAATGCCTTTCTGCACATCCCCCCTTCCACCTTTACACTTGGCGCCTGGAAATACATCCGTTTCATAGGTCCGGCCATCATGTGTACCTTATTGGGGCTTCATATCTTGGGAACGCTGGCGGCCCCGGGCTTCTACCTTTCTGTATTCATCGGCCTGCTGTTCACAGGCTGGATATCAAAACAGGCGATGCCCTTGTACCTGCAACTCAACCGTATTTCATCTGAAATGGAGACGCTCTCCATTACACTGAAACATATTGAAGGAACGCAGTTTCAACATGCACACCTCCAGGCATTGCAACAATCCATGCAATGTGGGAACATCCCGGCTTCCGGGGCCGTAAAGCAGTTTCGTGGCATCCTCGATAAAATGGATATCCGCCTGAATCCATTGGTATTTATTCCCCTTAATATCTTTCTGTTCTGGGACCTTCAACAGTTGTTCGCGCTTGAAAACTGGCGGCAACGGTATCCCACAGGCGTTTCCACCTGGCTGAAGGTAATTGCGGAAATGGAAGCGCTGCAATCGCTGTCTACACTTCATGTAAATCATCCCGACTGGGCATTCCCTGAACTGGTACCCGAACACGGCACCTTCCTTTCCGCCCAACTCGCGCACCCCCTGATACCCGCCGGAAAACGCGTGGCCAGCAGTTTCTCTACCGAAGGCACCCCGCATATCGCTCTTATCACCGGTTCCAATATGGCGGGCAAAAGCACTTTCCTGCGCAGCATAGGGGTGAATACCGTACTGGCCATGGCCGGAGCCCCCGTTTGTGCGGAACGACTCACGTTATCGCCCATGCGCATCATGAGCAGTATGCGCATCGCCGATAACCTGGAAGAAAGTACCTCCACTTTTTATGCTGAACTGAAGAAACTGAAAGCCATCATCACCGAAGTAAGAAAGCAGGAAAAAGTATTCCTCCTGCTGGATGAAATATTGCGCGGCACCAACTCACACGACCGCCATACCGGCTCCGCCGCACTGATCCACCAACTCATCAGGGAACATGCCGTTGCCGTGATCGCCACACACGACCTGGAACTGGCGTTCATGAAGGATATTTCATCGGAACAACTGAGGAATTATCATTTCGATGTGCAGGTGCAGGGAGAAGAATTGTATTTCGATTATGCGTTGAAGGAAGGGGTTTGCAGGAGTATGAATGCTTCGGTGCTGATGAAGAAGATCGGGATTGAGATGTGATTTTCTCACGCAAAGACGCAAGGGAACAAAGACGCAAGGGGCGGTTCAGGTGCTGCTGGTTAGGGAATGTATTTTCTCGCAACGGCGCGAAGGCGCAACGCGTTAGTTGGTTGGAAAAGCTCTATTGCTGCGTGTTATTATTACTCGTGTTGCTTCTTACTTCGTGGCCTCGTAATGCGGCCACACAACGCCTTGTAGGGATTCAGACCGCTTATTCCTTCAGTTTTGAATGTATCGTAGCAGAACTACAGAAATCTTTAAATATTCTTTTGTAGGCGGCGGCTAAAATCAACAATAAGCTATTCCTCAAAAAACAGCCGGTGGCGTCGTTGTGCCGTTGCGAGAAATTCCCCACTGACCAGCAGCACAACAACCACCCTTTGCGTCCTTGCTTCCTGGCGTCGTTGCGTGAAATGATTTAGCTAAAACAAATCCTTCACCACCCGGAAAATATCCAATCCCAGCGCATAAGCCATCAAGCCGAGCAGCAGGATCATGCCTACCATCTGCGCGTATTCCATGAACTTATCGCTCGGCTTACGACCGGTGATCATTTCGATGAGCGTGAACAACGCGTGTCCGCCATCCAGTGCGGGAATCGGTAAGATGTTCATCAGCGCCAGTACCAGGGAGAAGAAAGCGGTGAGTCCCCAGAAACTTTCCCAATCCCAGCGGGAGGAGAACATTTTACCAATACTGATCACACTACCCAATGATTCGGAAGTTTTCACTTTTTTGGAAAAGAGGAGTTTCAACTGGAGCCAGTAGGATTCCAGCGTTTCCACACTTTTACGGTATCCGGCGGGAAAACTTTGTAAGAAAGAGTATTCCAGGTTTTTCACCTCGAACATTTTATTGATATCAGGTCTTACGTAGATGCCCAGTATACCGTCTTTTCCGATGGCGGCTGTTTTAGAAAGCGTATCATTCCCCCGTTGTATGCCGATGTCAATCGATTTTCCTTTACTCTGCTTCATCATCCGGAGGTAATCCTGGTAGTAAACGATGGGCGCGTTATTGATGGAAACGATCTTATCTCCTTTCTGCAGTCCGATTTTTGCGGCGGGGTTTTCAGTTCCCACGCTATCAATAGGCGTATTGGGTACACGGAGGTCAATAAAATCAATCGCTTTGTAGCTTACCAGTTTGCCCGCGAAATCATCGGGAATCGAGATGTTCATTGGCTGACCATTTCTTTCAATATTGAAAGTTTTGGCATCTTTCAGAATCACCTCCAAAGGTATCTTGCGGAACTTATCAATGTATTTTCCATCCACACCGGTGATCTTATCACCATCCCGCAAGCCAATGCTCTGCGCGAGTGAATCGGTAGCGATCCCATAAGTGAATTTATTGGTAGGAACATAAGATTCGCCCCAGTACCAGAGCATCATCGCATAAATAATGAATCCGAGGATCAGGTTCACCACTACACCGCCCACCATAATGATGAGGCGTTGCCAGGCCGGTTTGCTGCGGAACTCCCAGGGTTGAGGTGGTTGCTTCATCTGCTCTTTGTCCATGCTTTCGTCCACCATTCCGGAGATTTTCACGTAACCGCCGAAGGGCACCCATCCGAGGCCGTATTCAGTTTCGCCGACTTTCTTTTTAAAAAGGGAAAACCAGGGGTTGAAGAAGAGGTAGAACTTCTCCACGCGGCATTTGAACCATTTTGCAGGGAGGAAGTGGCCCATTTCATGGAGAACCACGATAATGGAGAAAGAAAGTATGAATTGGCCGGCTTTCACGGCGGTTGCGGTCCAGTCTATCGCTAACAAAGTGCTCATGTTCTCAAATATCGCAATTAAGCGGAAGGGAGGAAATAATTTTTTATTAAGGTCCTGGCGTGTTTACAGGTGGATGAGTGAAGCTGCGTATTGGCGGGCTTCGGCATCACTTTCATAATAATCTTCCAGGGTGGGGTTTTCGATGAACGGTATTTTGTCCATGGTTCTTTCGATGAGATCGGTCATGTCGAGGAAACCGATCCTGTTGCGGAGGAAGGCGAAAACGGCCAGTTCGTTGGCGGCGTTCATCACGCAGGGCAGGTTACCGCCTTTGCGGAGCGCGTCCATGGAGAGGGCGAGGTTCCTGAATGTTTTCAGGTCTGGCTCTTCAAAAGTGAGGGTATTGGGTTTCCTGAAATCGTATCGCGGAAAATCGTTGGGAATTCTTTGTGGGAAAGCCATGGCGTACTGGATGGGCAGTTTCATGTCGGGAAGCCCCATCTGCGCCTTGATGCTGCCGTCTTCGAACTGAACCATGGAGTGGATGATACTTTGCGGGTGTACCACTACCTGTACCTGGTCGGGCAGGAGGTTGAACAGCCAGCGTGCCTCGATCATTTCCAGCCCTTTGTTCATGAGGGTCGCGGAGTCGATGGATATTTTGGCCCCCATGCTCCAGTTGGGGTGTTGTAAGGCGTGGTCGCGCTTAACGTTCACCAGGAAATTAGGCTTTTTGCCGAGGAACGGTCCGCCGGATGCCGTGAGAATAATCTTTTCGATGCGGTTGCGGGTTTCGCCCACCAGGCACTGGAAAATAGCGGAGTGTTCAGAATCCACCGGGATAACAGGCACCCGTTTTTCTACGGCGCGCTGCATCACGATATCGCCCGCCACCACCAGTGTTTCCTTGTTGGCGAGGGCAATGGCTTTTCCGTTATCAATGGCTTGTAAGGTTGGCCGCAGGCCGGCAAATCCAACAATGGCCGCCAGCATCAGGTCGTAGCAATCCAGCGCGGCCACTTCTTCCAGCGCCTTTTCACCCGCGAATACCTTTACATCCGTGGCGTTGAGGGCGAGTTTTACCTTCTGGTATTTCGACTCATCCCCTATCACCACTATATTAGGCTGGAACTTTAAAGCCTGTTCCACCAGTAATTCATCGTTGTTCTGTGCCGTGAGCACTTCGGCTGAAAAAAGATCGGGATTGGAAGCGATCACTTCCAGGGCCTGCGTTCCAATGGAACCGGTTGATCCGAATATGGCAATCCTTTTCCTGTTATTTTCTCCATTCATGTTTTTCGTTCTGCGACAAACCTAGTTGATAATTCTGAATTTCAAATGTTGAATGTTGGATTTGAAGGGATGCGCAAGGATCAAACTGCTTTTCCGGCAAGCTGATTTAATGCAGCGTTTACTTTTTCAAACCCGAATTTCTCCAGTTCATTCAACATCATACGCCGGATCTCTTCATTACAAAGATTTCCGATAGAACCTTCGTGGGTATGTTCCACACCGGTGGCGTAAGTGTAGCTTCCCTGCTCAATATCCAGGCCAATTTTTTTATAGGCATCGCGGAACGGCATACCGTTCAGCACGGCTTTGTTCACTTCCTCCACACTGAAGAGGTATTTGTATTTCGGATCTTCCAGTATAGCTTTCTTCACCTCGATATTGGAGAGCATCAGGTGCACCATGTCCAGGCAATCTTCCAAGGTATCAAAGGCGGGGAACAAGTGTTCCTTCAACAATTGCAGATCGCGGTGGTAACCGGAGGGAAGATTGGTGGTCATCAGCATGATCTCGTTGGGCAACGCTTTGATGCGGTTGCAATGCGAACGCACCAATTCGAAAACATCGGGGTTCTTTTTATGGGGCATGATACTGGAACCGGTGGTAAGTTCAGTTGGGAAACTCACGAAACCGAAGTTCTGGTTCAGGAACAGGCACTGGTCCATCGAGAGTTTCGCCAGTGTATCCGCCAGGTTGCACAAGGCCTGCGCGGTAATTCTTTCCGCCTTTCCCCTCCCCATTTGTGCATACACCACATTGTAATTCAGATCGGAGAACCCGAGCAGTTGCGTGGTCCTTTTCCTGTTGATGGGAAAAGAAGAGCCGTACCCGGCCGCGGAGCCCAAAGGGTTTTTGTTTGCTACTTCATAGGCGGCGCGCAATGTAATGATGTCGTCCACCATACTTTCAGCGTATGCGCCGAACCATAGTCCGAAGGAAGAGGGCATGGCCAGTTGCAGGTGCGTATATCCGGGCAGCAGCTCATTTTTGAAGTTTTCGCTTTGCGAAAGCAGCAAATCAAAAAGTGCCTGTGCTTTTTTCACCAGATTTTCCAGCCGGAAGCGGAGGTATAATTTCACATCCACCAGCACCTGGTCGTTGCGGCTTCGTGCACTATGGATTTTCTTTCCAACATCGCCTAAGCGCTCGGTGAGCAGGAGTTCCACCTGTGAATGTACATCTTCCACATCTGCTCCGATCGAGAATTTACCGGATTCGATTTCATTGTAAATACCCCGAAGTTCGTTCACCAGCAATACCTTTTCTTCTTCCGTAAGCAATCCCACTTCCTGCAACATGGTTACGTGCGCCATGGAGCCCAGCACATCAAACGGAGCGAGGAGTTCATCGAATTCGCGGTCCCTGCCTACAGTGAATTTCTCGACAGAAGCAAGCGCGGTTGTATTTTTTTGCCAGAGTTTCATTAGAAAATTTTGGATGTTGGATGTTGAATGATGGATTAATTCTTCCCTGTTCAAAATCCTGATTTATGTTTTAGCCTTCGCGCCTCGTTGGAGGCCTCACCCTAACCCCTTTCCCCAGGGAGAGGGGCGGTTCCCCAATGTTGAAGTTGAACTGATTTTTCAAAATTCAACATTCCAAGGCGAGGGGTAACGCCCTTCCTCTGCTCTTAGAAACGTACACCTCATCTTGAACCTGAACTCCTTCCATTCAAAATTCAAAATTCATCATTCAAAATTACTTCACCGTTTCTTCGAGCATCGCAATATACTCCTTAATACCGGTTTCAATTTCCGACACAAAAACAAACTCATCAGCGGTATGGCTCCTTGCGCTATCACCGGGACCACATTTTAATGCGGGAAAAGGCATCAACGCCTTATCAGAGCAGGTGGGCGAACCATAAACGGTTTTCCCCATTACAATGCCAGCCTTCACCAATGGGTGATCCAACTCAATCCGGGTGGAACGCATCCGCATGGAACGTGGCGTTACTTCGGATTTTACGTTATTTTTTACAATTTCCAGCACCTCTTCATGCGAATAGGCATCGGTAACACGGATATCGACGGTGAACTTGCAGAGTGCCGGCACCACATTATGCGCCTTGTTCTCGGTTTCAATAACGGTAACGCTCATTTTAACCGGGCCCAGGGTGGGCGATTCCTTCGGGAACCGGTAACTGCTGAACCATTCTATATCTTTCAACGCTTTGTAAATAGCGTTATCGCCTTCTTCTCTGGCTGCATGTCCTGCTTTCCCGTGTGCCACGGCATCCAGCACGAGTAATCCTTTTTCAGCCACGGCCAGGTTCATGAGCGTGGGTTCTCCTACGATTGCAAAACTAATGGGTGGAAGCTGCGGGATCACCGCTTCAATACCGTTTACGCCAGAAACCTCTTCCTCAGCCGAAGCCGCGAAAATGATGTTGTGCGAAAGTCCTTTTCTGTCGTAGAAAAACAGGAATACCGCCAGCAAAGAAACCAGGCATCCACCCGCATCATTGCTGCCCAGTCCGAACAGCTTTCCATCTTCCACTGTGGGCAGAAATGGATCGCGGGTATATTTAGGGTTAGGCTTCACCGTATCGTGGTGAGAGTTCAGCAATATGGTCGGCTTTCCCGGATCAAAATATTTGTTCAACGCCCATACATTGTTGCCGCTGCGGCTATGGTGCACGCCCCTTTCCCCGAGGAACCGGCATAAGATACCAGCGGTCTGGTCTTCTTCCCTGGAAAATGAGGGTGTGGCGATCAGCTCTTTTAATAAGCTGATGGCTGATGTAGTGAGCGATTCAATATTGGTGAAGTTGTCGGATGCCATAGGATAATTTTATCGGATCAATGTACCGGAGGTCTCATTCCCCGTGTTCGCTTTTAAATCATCCGCATGACCAATCAGCACTTCTTTCACACCAGAATGTATGGCCGCGAAAGCATTGTCTATTTTGGGAAGAATACCGGCGAAAAGTCTGTTTTCTGCTTTCAGCCTGGCATAGATATCCTGGTTAATGAGCGGAACAACCGAGTTTTCATCTTCCACATTTTCCAATACGCCTTTCTTCTCGAAACAGTATATCAGCCGGACATCATAAAATGCCGAGAGCCCTGTTGCAAGAACGGAAGCGATGGTATCCGCATTGGTGTTCAGGATATGCCCCTGTCCGTCATGTGTGAGCGGGGCCACTACTGGTATCCACCCTTGTTCCAACATGGCTTTTGCGGGAGCGGCGTTTATTTTTTCTGCCGGGATATCGCCTACCCAGCCGAAATCCGTTTCTTTCACCGGGCGTTTCACCGCCGGGATGAGGTTGGCGTCGGCACCGGTTAACCCGATCGCGTTGCAGCCCAGTGCCTGCAGGCTGGCCACCATCTTTTTGTTCACCAGTCCGCCATATACCATGGTCACGAGGTCGATGGTCGCATCATCCGTGATCCTTCTCCCATTGGTGTATTTTGATTCAATGCCCAGTTGATCCCCCAGACGTGTGGCGATTTTACCGCCACCATGCACGAGGATCCTGGGCGCATGGATCCCGGCGAACTGCGTTAAAAAACGGTTCAGGTTTGCCTCATCGTCAATGACATTTCCGCCGATCTTTATTACAAACAATTGTTCCATCTTATCGCTTTGGCTTCCATTGATTATTTATCCATGGAAGTTCGATTAGTGATTACTTAACAATTCGCTGATCACCGCCTGTGCGGCCCATACCCTGTTGCCTGCCTGACGCGTCACCAGACTGTTCTGGCTATCCAGCACTTCATCGCTCAACTCCACATTTCTTCTTACCGGGAGGCAGTGCATCACCTTTGCGTTGTTGGTGGCGCGCAGCGATTCCTCTGTGAGCATCCAGGCAGGATCGTTTTCATATATCTTACCATAGTCACGGAAAGTACTCCAGTTCTTCACATATACATAGTCTGCTCCTTCCAGGGCTTCGGCCTGGTTGTGCGTAATGGTTGCGCCATCGGTATATGCCTTGGCCAGGTGGTAATCTTCGGGGTGTGTGATCACAAAATCCGCTTCTCCCCAGGCATTGATCCATTGGGAGAAAGAGTTGGCCACGCACTGCGGCAAAGCCTTTACGTGCGGCGCCCAGGTGAGCACCACTTTGGGACGTTTGGCCATGACACCCGTCTGCAACCTGTGTTCAGTGATGGTAATCACATCGGTTAAACTTTGCAATGGGTGCAGTGTCGCACTTTCCAGGCTTATGACCGGCACACCGGCATATTGCATGAACTGCTTGATGTACATTTCACTGTAATCATCGTCCCTGTTTTTCAGGGAAGGAAAAGTTCTGATGCAGAGTATATCGAAATACTGTCCAAGAATTGGCGCAGCATCCTTCACATGTTCTACGGTATTTCCACTCATGATGGCGCCTTCTTCAAATTCGAGTGCCCATCCTTCTTTATCCACGTTGAACACGATAGGGTCCATACCCAGGTTGGCGGCGGCCACCTGCGTGCTGAGGCGGGTGCGCAAACTGGGGTTCAGGAACAACAACCCGATACGTTTCCCCGCACCTAAACTGCGGTCCTTAAAAGGATCAGCCTTGTAGGCAAGCGCTTTTCGCACGAGCGTATTGATGTCCCCCGCATCCTGAACGGAAATAAAATTATTCATGGTGTTTGCTATGGTTTACCTGCTTCACCTCCATGACTAAGGTGAAATGCTGTTTAAAAAACTTTATCGTATGCCTGTTCTATAACTTCAAAACAACGTTCCTGCCTATGCGCTTACGGGAACACTTTTCAGTTCAGCGGCCAATGCTTCAAGGAAACGATCAGCATGCGCCTTTGTGATGTTCAGTGCTGGCAGCAGCCTGATCACATTGGGTTTCGCTTCTCCCGTAAATATTTTGTGTTTGAAAAGCAGGTTCTTCTTTACCTCGCTGAGCTCAGCGGGCAATTCAATACCAATCATCAATCCCCTGCCCCTTATTTCAGTGATGCCCGCAAAGCCTTTCAGTTGTTCTATCAGGTAATTACCCACTTCGGCTGCATTGACCATCAGGTCATCTTTTTCCATCACTTCCAGCACCGCCAGCGCCGCGGCGCAAGCCAGGTGATTGCCGCCAAACGTGGTACCCAGCATACCGAATTTAGGTTGAAGCTGAGGCGCAATAGAAATAGCGCCTATCGGAAACCCGTTGCCCATCCCTTTCGCCATGGAATAAATATCGGCTTCGGTTCCGCTGTAATCGTGCGAGTAGAAAATCCCGGTTCTGCCATAACCGCATTGTACGGAATCCGCGATGTACACGGCTCCATAATCATTACACAAAGACCTGATGGCTTGCAGGAAATCAATAGAAGCTTCCCGGATACCTCCCACACCCTGAATGCCTTCCACAATAACTGCCGCCACTTGTTTGCCGTGTTCCGAAAAGTAACCATGCAATGCCGTTACATCGTTGAAAGGAAGGAATACTACATTATCCGTCTGGTTTACCGGCGCTATGATGGCCGGGTTATCTGTAGCTGCTACGGCAAGTGAAGTTCTTCCATGGAAAGCTTTGGAGAAAGCGACGATTTTCTTCCTGCCGGTATGGAAAGAAGCCAGTTTCAATGCATTCTCGTTCGCCTCCGCGCCTGAGTTGCATAAGAAAAGCTGGTAATCCTTTTTACCGGAAACAACACCCAGTTTTTCCGCCAGTTGCTGCTGAACGGGAATTTTAATGGAGTTGGAATAGAATCCGACCTGGTGCAACTGCGCTTCGAGGCGCTGCACATAATGCGGATGCGTGTGTCCGATAGAGATCACGGCATGACCGCCATACAGGTCCAGGTATTCATTTCCTTTATCGTCCCATACGTTAGCGCCTTCAGCCTTTACGATGGTGATATCATTTAATGGATAAACGTCGAATAGTTTCATTGCAATGTTGAATGCTGAATTTTGAATGTTGAATGAACCTTGTGCTTTATCAGAACAGGTTTATATTCAGTTTTCAATATTCATGGTTAATAGATTGTGGTTGCTTTGATACAACCGCATCATTCATCAGAACCCGATACTCTTCACATTCAGTCCGCTCCGTTCATTCAGTCCGAACATCAGGTTCATATTCTGTACAGCCTGACCACTGGCACCTTTCAGCAGGTTGTCGATGGCGGAATGCACCACCAGTTTTGAACCCACTTTTTCGGGCTGGATCACGCATTTATTGGTGTTCACCACCTGTTTCAGGTAGATGGGTTCCCTGGACACCGTGGTGAACGGATGTTCTTTATAGAAGTCTTCGAAAAGCACATATACTTCTTCCGCTGAAAGTTCACATTCCAGTTGGGAACTGATGAAAATACCTCTTGTAAAATCACCTCTCCAGGGTACAAAATTGATGCCTCCGTCGGCATCCGGCTGCAATTGCTTCACAGATTGCCCGATCTCCTTCAGGTGCTGGTGCGTCAATGTTTTGTACGCCTGGATATTGTTCGCTCTCCAGGAGAAATGAGATGTCGCCGCCAGCGATTGACCCGCGCCGGTGGAGCCCGTAATGCCTGTGGTATGCACTTCTTTTAAAATTCCCGCCTTCGCGAGTGGCAGTAATCCCAGTTGAAGTGCGGTGGCGAAACATCCGGGGTTGGCGATATTGTTCGCGGAACGGATGGCATCCCTGTTCAATTCCGGCAACCCATACACAAAAGTACGGTCGCCGATCACTGCTTTTTCAGCCAGGCGAAAATCCTGCGAAAGATCGATGATTTTCACAGTTGCCGGCCAGTGATTTTCTGCCAGGAATGTCCGTGCTTCTCCGTGCCCCACGCACAAAAAAAGTACGTCAATATCATCATGGAATTTTTCGGCGAAACGAAGTTCCGTATCACCGATCAGGTCGGGGTGTACCGCATGCACGGGTTTACCCGCATTGCTTCTGCTGTGCACAAAACTGATGGATACTTCCGGATGGTTGATCAGCAAACGAAGCATTTCTCCGCCTGTGTAGCCCGCTCCGCCTATTATTCCGACTTTTAACATGAGTGAAATTTTGGATGTTGAATGTTGGATTTTGAATTAAAGCTTATGGCGTTAATTCAAAATTCAACATTCAAAATTTATAATCAATTGCTTTCCTTCACCTGGTGGTAGATCATCGTTTGGTTGCCGAAAATCTTACTGAATCCACGCACGTCTTCCCCGCTCCACCCGTTGTTCATCTCTCCGTACTTGCCAAACTTACTGCTCATCAGGTCGAAGGTGGATTCGATGCCTGAAACAACGAAATGGTAAGGCTTCAACTGCACATATACATCACCGGTAACATTTTCCTGGGAACTGATGAAGTAAGCCTCAATATCGCGCATAACAGGATCCATGATTTGTCCTTCATGCAGCCAGTTGCCATAGAACAATGCCAATTGGTCTTTCCAGTTGAGTTGCCATTTGGTAAGCACGTGCTTTTCCAGCGCGTGGTGCGCTTTCAGGATTACCATGGGGGCAGCGGCTTCAAATCCAACGCGACCCTTGATCCCGATAATGGTATCGCCCACATGTATATCGCGGCCCACACCGTATTTCCCGGCGATGGACTGGAGGTGAATGATGGCATCGGTGGGATGATCGAAAGACTGATCATTTACGGCTTTCAGTTCTCCTTTTTCAAAGGTCAGCTTCACTTCTTCGGTACCGGTGGCGGTCACCTGCGTGGGCCATGCTTCTTCGGGTAATACACCCCGTGAGTTCAAGGTTTCTTTTCCACCCACACTTGTTCCCCACAGGCCTTTGTTGATGGAGTACATGGACTTTTCAAAATTCATGTCCACGTTCTTTCCCTTCAGGTAGGCGATCTCTTCTTCGCGACTGAGTTTCAGGTCACGGATCGGGGTGATGATTTCCACGCCGGGGATCATGATGTTAAAGATCATGTCAAAGCGCACCTGGTCATTTCCCGCCCCTGTACTACCGTGTGCCACGGCATCGGCGTTCAGTGTTTTCACGTGCTCCGCGATGTGCAAAGCCTGGCTCAGGCGCTCCGCGGAAACACTGAGGGGGTAAGTATTGTTCTTCAGCACATTTCCATACACCAGGAAACGGATAATGGAATCGTAATAACTTTTCACCGCATTCACAGTGGTATGCGTTTTCACACCCAGTTTATAGGCGTGTTGTTCAATCTTTTCCAGTTCTTCCTGCGTAAAACCTCCGGTATTCACGATAATGGAATGCACTTCGTAACCTTTGTCTTCACCGAGATATTTAACACAGTAGGAGGTATCCAGACCTCCGCTGAAACCGAGTACAACTTTTTTAGCCATGATGATTGATTGCAGAAATGATTGAATGGGTTAAAAATGGAAGAGCGACCGGATAAAAGAAGATTTCTCTTTTCCCAAACGCAGGAGCTTCACGAGCCTGTTCTGTTTGAAACGCAGCAGGCGCTCATACACTTTCGATTTTTCTTCGAAATGTTCTTTGGTCTCCTTTGGTTCGTAATGATCTTTCGGATCGTAGAGCATGGCGGTGCACATGCAGTTTTTACGCTCCTTGCTCATCAGGATATCGTAGTTCACGCAGCTTTTACAGCCGGCCCAGAAAGCTTCATCCTGGGTGAGTTCGGAGTAGGTCACGGGTTCGTACCCAAGTTCGCTGTTGATCTTCATCACAGCGAGGCCGGTGGTTAGACCAAACAGCTTTGCATCGGGATATTTTTCGCGACTGAGGTCGAATATTCTTTTCTTGATTCCTTTGGCAACGCCACTTTTCCTGAATTCGGGAGAAACGATCAGCCCGCTGTTGGCCACATATTCGCCTTCCCAGGTTTCAATATAGCAGAAGCCTACCCAGGTACCATCGGGGGTGTGGGCGATAACGGCTTTTCCTTCTTCCATTTTCGTGGCAACGTATTCCGGAGAACGTTTGGCAATGCCTGTTCCACGCGCTTTCGCGGAGGACTCCATTTCGTCGGTGATAGTAGTAGCGTAGTGTTTATCATCAGGAGTAGCTACTCTGATAATAATGGATTGATTTTCCAACTCTGTAAATTGTAATATGATTGTAATACAGTCAGAAAACACGTATCGTGTCAGGTATAACGGGGGGATTTTTCCACTGACAGGGGCTAGGGGTTACCTGCTCGTCCTGTCAGACACCACGTCGTGGTCGGGGTAAAAAAGAAAACACAAAATCAGTTACAATCCTGGCATTGATTGAGGTAGTGTGATGAATATGGTTTGCCTGGTTGTTCAACTTCAGTTCTATATTAGTTGTGAATGAATTCCTTGTGTTTTTTGGATACGCAAAACTAGGATAAATTCCAAAGAGTGGGGAGATTTTTTGGGGGAATTTTGAATTTTGAATTTTGAATTTTGAATTATCGACACAACGTATTGATTACCAAAATACTATAAGAATACTGAAAAGATAAATTAACATTAAGATTTCGAAAGGCGCATAAAAATAATAGCGAGACATCACGGGGCAATTGGCCACCAGTCAGCTATTTATCGAAGAATTTTATCCTCAGCAGCCGTTCTTTCATTCAACATTCAAAATTCAACATTCAAAATTTTCAAACCCTGAACTTCAACAACTCATCCGCGATCTTCCTATCGTTACTCAATCTTGGTACTTTGTTCTGTCCGCCGAGTTTTCCGAGTTGTTTCATGTAGTCGATGAAGCCATTTCTGCGGATGGGCGTAAGTTTCAGCGGCGCGAGTATATTGCCGGTGATGAGGTCATCGTAATAAATATTCTTCTTGCGGAGGTTGATATTCACCATTTCTGAGAAAGCCTCCAGGTTTGCAGGCACTTCTTCGAATTCGATGAACCATTCGTGGTAAGATTGGCCATCGCCCTGGCTGATGAATGGCGCCACGGTAAATTCGGTAATACGCGTTCCGGTTGCTTCAGCAGCCTTCATCAGACTGTATTCCACTTCTTCTCCGATAACATGTTCGCCGAAGGCCGAAATAAAATGTTTAATCCTTCCCGTTACCACGATGCGGTAGGGATTGGTGGAAACGAATTTCACGGTATCGCCGATGTTATAGCCCCACAATCCTGCGTTGCTGTTTACGATCAGCGCATAATTCTCTCCCACCTTCACCTCGTGTAAGGAGAGGCGCGTTGGATTTTCGCTGAATATTTCTGCGGCCGGAACGAATTCAAAAAATATCCCGCTGTTGGTATTGAGCAACAGTCCTTCTGCTTCCTGACTGTCCTGAAAGGCGAAAAACCCTTCAGAAGCAGGGAATGTTTCTATGGAAGATAGTTTCTTTCCGATGCTGTCGAACAACTTCGCTTTGTAGGGCTCGAAGTTGACCCCACCGTGCACCAGTACGGAGAAGTTGGGAAAGACATCTTTAATATGTTTACCCGTTTTCGCCTGGATCCGGTCGAAATACATCTGCATCCAGGGTGGAATACCGCTGATCAGGGTCATGTTCTGCTTCAGTGTTTCTTCCACAATGCGGTCCAGTTTTGTTTCCCAGTCTTCGATACAGTTTGTCTCATACGACGGGAGCTGGTTCTTGCGGAGGTACGCCGGGATGTGATGGTTCACGATGCCGCTCAGTCTGCCGGTGGGCACGCCCCCCACCCTGTCGAGTACGGGAGAACCTGATAAAAAGATCATTTTCCCGTCCGCGAAAGCGTGGTTGCCGGTTTCAGCCATATAGCATAGTAAGGCGTTCCGGGCTGAGTTGATATGATTGGAAATAGAATCTTTTGAGATGGGAATATATTTGGTGCCGCTCGTGGTACCGGAGGTTTTGGCGAAATAGATGGGCTGTCCTTTCCAGAGAATATTGTGTTTACCTTCTTTTACCTGTTGAATGTATCCCTTCAATTGTTCATAATCCCTTACGGGAATAGCCTGTTTAAAAGCCTGGTAATCTCTGACCTCCAACAACTTATGGTCGTTCCCAAATACAGTTTGCCCACCGGTTTTCAGCAAGTTTTTCAGGATTTGATCCTGGTCTGCCAGTGCGGTGTGCATGCCTTTACGAACCTGCTTATATATATATGAGGCAAAGGGTTTTGCCAGGAAAGATTTGAATTTCATAGTAATGATGCGTTCCGTGTGCAAATATATCTTTTCGGGGTCGGAGTGGAACGCATATCTTTGCCAAACAAATTATAATTAATTGTTTGGAGGTTAGGAATAAAACCCTACCTTTGCACTCCTAATTTTGGAAAAATTATGCTCGCAGTCGTAAAAATAGCCGGTCAGCAATTCAAGGTTCAGAAGGACCAAACTTTGTACGTTCCCCAGATATCTGGAAACGCCGGCGATAAAGTAGAGTTTTCTGATGTATTGATGGTTGACGGAGAGAACGGCCTTTTGGTAGGTGCGTCTGTGAAGTCTATCGTTAAAGCTGAGATCCTGGATCATGTTCAGGGTGATAAAGTGATCGCCTTCAAAATGAAAAGAAGGAAAGGTTTCCGTAAAAAGACCGGTCACAGAACCCACTTCACCAAGATCAAAATCAACGAAATCGCTTAATCTAATTAAATTCTCTAATCATGGCACACAAAAAAGGGGAAGGTAGTGTAAAGAACGGCCGCGATTCCCAAAGCAAAAGACTCGGTGTTAAAATATTCGGCGGTCAGTCTGCTATCTCCGGTAACATCATCGTTCGCCAACGTGGTACTGTTTACCATCCCGGTAAGAACGTAGGTGTCGGTAAAGACTATACGCTGTTCGCACTTACTGACGGTGTGGTTGAATTCCGCAAGACGAAGGGAGATAAGACCCTGGTGTCTGTTAGTGCAGTGGAAGTTTCTGCCTAAAAAATTTTGGTGGTTGCAAATTTGTTTTTATTTTTAATGTATTATTTACTAACCATTTTAAATTCAAACAACAATGGCAACTGCAAAAAAAGCCGCCCCTAAGAAGGCTGCAAAGAAAGCTGCTCCTAAGAAAGCCGCTGTAAAAAAGGCTGCTCCTAAGAAAGCTGCCGCTAAAAAAGCTGCTCCTAAAAAGGCTGCTGTAAAGAAGGCCGCTCCTAAAAAAGCTGCTGCTAAGAAAGCCGCTCCCAAGAAGGCTGCTGCTAAAAAAGCTGCTCCTAAAAAAGTAGCAAAGAAAGCCGCTCCTAAAAAGGCTGCTGCTAAAAAAGCCTAATTAAAAAGCTTTTAAAGTATAAAGAAAGGTTCCCAATCGGGAGCCTTTCTTGTTTTATATAGTGTTTGCTTACCTTCAGATAATCCTGCTTCTTATCTCTCCTATTTCTGCAACTTCCATTTACATTTGTAACATGGATAACAATAGCATTGCCGATCATTTTTCCCTGCTTTCGAAACTGATGGACATTCACGGAGAGAATAGTTTCCGTGCAAAGAATTACAGTATAGCCGCATTCACCATAGAAAAGTTGCCCGTACCGCTGAGTCAGTTGCCACAGGAGCAGATTGCCGGCATCAAAGGAATTGGCGACAGTACCGCTGCTAAAATAAAAGAGTTGCTGAATACAGGGCGGCTGCCCGTATTGGATGAACTCATGCTGAAAACACCTCCAGGCATTATTGAAATGATGCAGATAAAAGGATTGGGGCCAAAAAAGATTTCTACCATCTGGAAAGAAATGGAGATTGAATCCATAGGCGAACTATTATATGCCTGCAACGAGAACAGGCTTACCCTGTTTAAAGGCTTTGGCGCAAAAACCCAGGAGAATGTAAAACAATCCATCGAATTCTTCCTCAACCACCAGGGACATTTCCTGTATGCGCAGATAGAACCTGTGGCGGAAGAACTCCATACGGCGCTCCTTCAAAAGTTTCCAGCCGCTCAAATTTCTTACACCGGACAATTCAGGCGGGCAGCCACCACGATTGATAAACTGGAATGGGTGGTTACCCTGAAAGAGGATGCCCTGCACGAGTTCCTTTTACACTACAACGTAGAACAACAGCCGGCCGACCCCGGGCAGCAGGTGTATAAAACTTCCGGGAACGTTACCCTGGTTTTTCATCTGGCAAATGCTGACAATTTCGCAAGGCTTTTATTTGAAACCACGGCAACACCTTCCTTCCTGGCCGGATTTCCCGCGATTACGGATCAACCCTATCAATCAGAGGAAGAAATATTTGCGCAGGCCTCAGCACCTTTTGTACCGGCTTTTCTCCGGGAAGAAGCCAGTATTTATGAACAAATACAAAGCAAAGGACTACCTGAACTCATTACTCCTGAAGATATCAAAGGCATCATTCACTCCCACTCCAACTGGAGCGATGGCAGCAATACACTCGAGGAGATGGCTGAAGCACTGATTAAAGATGGCAAGGAATACCTCGTGATCAGCGACCACTCCCGTACAGCAGCTTACGCCAACGGCCTTACGATAGAACGTGTTATTGCCCAACACCAGCAGATAGAAGCCCTGAATAAAAAATATGCGCCTTTCCGCATTTTCAAAAGCATCGAATCTGATATCCTGAACGACGGCGCCCTGGATTATCCTGAAGAAGTGTTGAAAACATTTGACCTGGTAATCGCCTCCGTTCACTCCAACCTCAAGATGCCGGAGGAAAAAGCAATGGCGAGACTATTACGCGCTATTGAAAACCCTTACACAAGAATACTGGGGCATCCCACCGGGCGTCTCCTTCTAAGCCGCAACGGTTACCCTATTGACCATAAAAAAATTATAGAAGCCTGTGTAGCTAATGGTGTTGTAATAGAAATCAATGCGCATCCCCGAAGACTTGACCTCGATTGGCAATGGATTCCTTATGCCCTGGAAAAAGGCGCATTGCTCTCCATTAATCCGGATGCTCACGCTATTTCAGGATTTGCGGATACCCGTTACGGCGTACTGGCGGCAAGGAAGGGTTTATTGACCAAAGAGCGGAACCTGAGTAGTTTTTCTCTGGTTGAATTTGAAGCTTTTCTTAGCAGTAAATAGAATGACTTTTCAGTTCCGAAAAGCGCCATGTGAATATCTTCAACTGATTTCATAAACCATATTTGGATTTATGAAATCAGTTCAAACCCGCTTTTATTCCCTAGATAATCGAACACAAGCTATCAGTTGACCAATGAACAATCGTCCGCTTCCACTTTTGAGTATATCTTCAATTGCAGGTTACCACAGTCATCATCAAGGGTAAACTGAGAAGGCCTATTTGCCCAATATATGCTCCAGCGTTTCTATCAATACGGGGCCTCTGAGGTTACGGGCCACGATTTTACCAGTTGGATCAACGAGGTAGTTTTGTGGTATACTCTGTATCCTGAACATTTGAGCGACTTCATTCTCCCAGAATTTAAGATCGCTTACCTGGGTCCAGTTCAGTTTATCTTCCTTCACGGCATTTAACCAGGCCGTTTTGTCTTTGTCGAGTGAAATGCCCAACACTGTAAAGTTTTTGTCCTTGAACTGTTCATATGCTTGCACCACGTTTGGGTTCTCCATCCTACACGGTCCACACCAACTTGCCCAGAAATCAAGGAGTACGTACTTCCCTTTAAAAGACGACAGTGCTATAGGGTTACCGTTGGCGTCGTTCTGTGAAAACTCAGGCGCAATGCTTCCTATCTGGCCAATGTTTGCGTCAGCGATAGACTTTGCCAGTATCTTTCCAAAATAACTCTCCTTAGCCGGATCAGCGAGTTTCTCAAAACGCTGTTGCCTCATTGAAGGATCGCTGCTGATATCTCCGGTTACCAGGATAACAAAAGGTGCAACCGCTGAAGTTTTTTTATTTTCAATAAACTGGTCAATTTCCCCGTGTATATAACTGATCCTGCTTTCTATCAGCATCTGCAATGAATCTGCTTTTCCTGAACCGGATTGGGCCGCTTTAGAAAGCTGGTTTACTTCCGCGAATAATGGAGAGAATTCATCTACAAATGCTTTATAATCATTGTGGGCTACTCCTCCATTGATCTTTACTTCTCTCAGCGAATCCTTGTGCCCACTCAGTTCTATGTTTGAATTGTCCAGGAAAACAAATATTCTTTCCTCTGATCCTTCTTCGCCGATGAAATACGGTTTTGCTTCATCTGTTTTTCCTTTGAGCAGGAAAGTACCATCTTTTACTACCGCCGTTGCCAACGCACTTCCACCTAGTTCTTCATTAAAGACTGCCAGCTTCTTCCCATCATTCCAGCCATTTATTTTTCCTCTTATGGTGAACCCGGCATTCTCCTGAGCCATAAGCGCCACGGGCAGCAATAAACATATTATCAGCCTCCATTTAGCGGCCCAATAAATCTTCCTTTCAAAACTCCACTGTTTCATACAACAAAAATTTACTTTTAAACTGCTTACTCTAACACCTGAAGTTAGTTTGTTTTACCAGCAGATAAAAACCCTCCCTATTTTTTAACATGCCTTTCGCGAAGCACCCCGGTAACATCTTTCAATGTGAACCCTTTGGCCTGGAGCAGCATCAGATAGTGAAACAACAGGTCAGCAGATTCCTCCAAAAACAAATGGTCATTGTTGTCTTTCGCCTCGATCACAACTTCCACGGCTTCCTCCCCTACTTTCTGGGCAAGTTTATTGATACCCCTGGAGAACAACTTCGCGATATACGACTCTTCCACGGGAAGTACTCTTCTTTCTGCGATCACTTTCTCCAGGTAAGGAAGAAAATCCTGTTGCGTATTTTCTTCGTTCCAGCAGGTATCTGCACCAGTATGACAAACCGGCCCAACCGGATCTGCTTTGATCAGTAAAGTATCGTTATCGCAATCTACCGCGATGTTTTTAAGCATCAGGAAATTTCCACTCTCTTCTCCTTTGGTCCACAGCCTTCCTTTGGACCTGCTGAAGAAAGTTACTTTCCCGGATTCTTCCGTTTGTTTTAGCGCTTCTTCGTTCATGAAGCCAAGCATCAGGACCATTTTGGTCTGCGCATCCTGAACGATGGCGGGAACAAGCTGATCTGGATATTTAGAGAAATTCACCTGCATTGTTGGTATTTAATGTGTCGTTTATCGTTGGTTTACCGTCTCATTGTAATACCCTGTTGTGCCAGGTATTCCTTGAGATCAGGAATCGCTATCTCTTTGAAGTGAAAGATACTTGCCGCCAGGGCCGCATCGGCATGTGCTGTCTGGAAAACATCTGTAAAATGCTGCATGGTTCCACCACCGCCGGAAGCAATCACCGGCACCGGGAGCGTTTCAGACAGCGTTTTGGTAATATCCAAAGCGAAACCCTGTTTGGTGCCGTCGTTGTTCATGGAGGTGAGCAATATTTCACCTGCTCCGGCTTCTACCCCCCTGCGCGCCCACTCAAGACAGGTTGTATCTGTTTTTAAGCGTCCGCCATTGAGGTAAACATACCATTCCCCGTCTGCTTCTTTTTTTGTATCAATGGCTAATACGATACACTGGCTGCCGAACTCCTTAGCCATTCCTTCAATAATGGAAGGATTTTTATAAGCTGCGGTATTCACCGAAATCTTATCCGCCCCATTGTGCAACATCACACTTACATCTTCTACTGTACTTATGCCGCCGCCCACTGTAAATGGAATATTGATGTGTTGTGCGATCCGCTTCACCAATTCACTTAAAGTTTTCCGTTTCTCGTTCGTGGCCGTGATGTCCAGGAACACCAGTTCATCCGCTCCTTCTTTCGCATACAAAGCGCCCAGTTCCACCGGATCTCCGGCATCGCGGATGTTCTCAAAGTTGATCCCTTTCACGGTTCTGCCATCCTTAATATCCAGACAGGGGATGATTCTCTTTGTCAGCATAAATCAGCTTTGAAATTTTTTAAACTCCTGTAAAGTTATCCTGCCTTCATAAATAGCTTTGCCCACAATTGCCCCGGCGCAACCAATCTGTTGTAAATCTTCAAGATCCTTCAATGTACTTACCCCGCCGCTTGCAATAAAATGAAGCCCCGGCAACGCATCCAGAATTTCTTTATACAATTCTGTAGACGGCCCCTGCAATAACCCATCTTTACTCACATCCGTACAGAACACCTGTTGGATGCCCTCTTCCCTGTAGCCACGAATAAATTCCACCACTTCAATATCCGTTTCTTCCAGCCAGCCGGAAATGGCAATCTTTCCTTCTTTCACATCGGCACCCAATAAAAATTTTTCCGCACCGAACTGCCTCATCCATTTCAACAGCGATTCCTTATTCTTAACGGCAATACTGCCAACGGTTGCCAGTGCAGCACCGGAGTTTAGAACGATATCCACATCCTTTTCCGTTTTAATTCCTCCACCAAAATCAATGACCATACCCGTTTTACCTGCAATGGTCTCCAATACTTTCCAATTCTTCACTGCACCGGCTTTTGCACCATCAAGGTCGACAAGATGCAATCTTTTCAATCCTGCATCCTGGAACTCCAAAGCAACTTCGAGCGGATTTTCGTTATACACTGTTTTCTGCGCATAATCACCCTGCGTAAGCCGCACACATTTTCCTTCTATAATATCAATGGCCGGAATTATTTCCATATTTCTTTTAAATAGTAATTGCATTTTGACAAATTGAAACCCCAGTTGGTTCCATGTTTCGCCAAACGATTCAAAATCCTGTTTTTTATAAAAGCCAAGTGCATTCACACGCGCATTGCACCATAATTTAGTTGCACCTTTTTGCTGCACAAATCCAATCAGCCACTTCAGTAGCAACGTTCCATATCCCCTGCCCTGCAACTCCTTCAATGTGGCAAATTTCCGGAATTGCCATTCATGCCCATGTTGAAAGAGCGATACAACCGATATAAAACGGCCATCTTCTTTTATGCCCCAGTGTACCCGATTCTTATCCTCCTCCAATTTGACTTCTTCCAGAGAAAGATGAGGATACATCACTTTCTGTCTCATTCCCCACACTATATCCAATGGCACTTCAACTACCTGCATGTCCGCACTTTGTATTGTAATAAATCAGGCAGCTTCTTCACAAAAGTACATATGCCTTTGCATCCAAAGCTGTTTTTAAATGCTTATATCCGTTTAATAAAGTTTTCCAGTATTTTCTGTCCCACATCCGCGCTTTTCTCCGGGTGGAACTGCACGCCATAAAAATTATCCCGGTGAAGGGCAGCTGAATAAGGAAGCACATAATTGGTAGAAGCAATGGTATAAGGACTTTGCGCCGCATAATAACTGTGCACGAAATAGACATAAGCTTCGTTTTCCAGCCCTTCAAACAACGGTGTTTTCAGATCGTATAAAGCATTCCAGCCAATCTGCGGTACTTTTTCAGGTGCGCCTTCAACTGGTTGAAAACGTTTTACATCAACATCGAAGATGCCCAGGCAATCCGTATCATTTTCGGTGGAATGCCTGCACATTAATTGCATGCCCAGACAAATCCCCAGCACAGGTTGCTTCAGCGATATAATCAACTCGTCCAGCTTACGTTCTCTTAAATAATTCATGGCTGTAGAAGCCTCTCCCACACCGGGAAACAGCACTTTATCGGCAGCCCGGATGGTATCGGGATCATCCGTTACTTCCGCACTTACCCCTATTCTATCCATTGCATACAATACCGATTGTATATTGCCCGCATTGTATTTTACGATCGCCAGTTTCATACATTCAACTTAATACTGTTTTGAGAAATACTGCCGCGGACTCTTTAACCGGTTTATCTGCTGAAATCGCTTTGATGAAAGCCGTACCAATAATAGCACCCTGTGCATGTTTGGAAGCAGCTTCAAAGCTTGCCTTATCTTTCACACCAAATCCAACAAGGATCGGATTCTTCAATTGCATCGCCGCGAGTTGCTTCAGATAGGTTTCCACATTGCCGAACTCCTTATCAGTGCCAGTGGTAGAAGAAGAAGATACGGCGTAAATAAAGCCGCTGCTGAGTTCATCGATCTTCCGGATCCGTGGTTCGGAGGTTTCCGGCGTTACGAGGAAGATGAAATCAAGACCATGCTTTTTGATGGTAGCGCCATATTCCATTTCAAATTCATACATCGGAAGATCGGGAAGGATCAGTCCATCCACGCCAACCGCGGCGGCCTCCGCACAGAATTTTTCAAACCCATATTGCATTACCGGGTTCATGTACCCCATGAGTACAACGGGCACTTTTACGGCAGGACGCATATTTTTCAACTGGCTGAACAGGGTTTTGATGGTCATCCCATTCTCAAGGGCACGTGCACTGCTTTCCTGTATCACGGGTCCATCGGCCAGCGGATCGCTGTAAGGCATACCGAGTTCAATAATATCGGCGCCATTTTCCTGAAGGGTTTGCATGATTTCCAGCGTACTATCCAGCTTTGGATAGCCCGCCGTACAATACACGTTCAATATTTTCTTATCCTGTTTAAAACTGTTTGCTATGCGCGACATACAATTATAGGCGGTTTAGAATGAAAATGCTTTCATATAAGTGGCGAGATCCTTGTCTCCACGACCGCTTAGGCAAAGTAACACAGTATCATCCTTGCCTGGCTTGAGTTGTGTTAAAGCGGCGATGGCGTGTGAAGATTCCAATGCCGGTATGATCCCTTCCAGCCTGGACAGCAGCAGGGCCGCCTGCAGGGCTTCTTCATCGGTTGCGCTCAGGAATATACCTCTTTGTGTATCAAAAAGGTTGGCGTGCATAGGTCCGATGCCTGGGTAGTCCAACCCGGCGGAAATGCTGTGCGGTTCCACCACCTGACCATCTTCGGTTTGCATGACAAGGCTTCTGCTGCCATGCAATACACCAGGTGTACCTAATTGTGTGGTGGCTGCGCTCATCCCGCTTGTAACGCCATGGCCCGCAGCTTCTACAGCCACAATTTTCACGGAAGGCTCTTCCAGGAAATGATAGAAGGCTCCGGCAGCATTGCTTCCGCCGCCCACGCAGGCAATCACATAATCGGGCAATTCATTGCCGGTTTGTTCCAGCAACTGTTTCCTCGATTCTTCGCTGATCACGCTTTGGAAACGGGCCACCATATCGGGATAAGGGTGTGGTCCCACTACGGAACCGATAATATAATGTGTATCCGTGGGATGGTTAATCCAGTCGCGAATAGCTTCATTGGTGGCATCTTTTAACGTTTTGCTGCCACTTGTGGCCGGGATCACCGTTGCGCCAAGCATTTTCATCCTTGCAACGTTGGGAGCCTGCCTTTCAATATCTTTCTCCCCCATGTAAACGATACAATCCAGTCCCATCAAGGCACATACAGTAGCCGTGGCCACGCCGTGCTGTCCGGCACCTGTTTCAGCGATGATGCGTTTCTTGCCCAATTGCTGCGCCAATAATATCTGGCCGATGGTATTGTTCACTTTGTGCGCTCCGGTATGACAAAGGTCCTCTCTTTTCAGGTAGATGTTCGTGCCGAAATGTTCACTCAAACGGGCGGCGTAAAACAGCGGCGTAGGCCTGCCCACATAATCACGCAGTAACTGTGCGAACCGTTCCTGGAAAGCGGGTTCATATATGATGCTGAGGTATTTGTTGCGCAACTCTTCCACGTTGGGGTGCAACATTTCCGGAATATAGGCACCGCCAAATTTTCCATAATAACCATGCTCGTTGGGAGCAGAATATTTTCTTTCCATAATTTTCATTTTGATGTGGTACCACATCAGTTAAGCATCATCTCAATTGATCGACGAAGGCTTTCACCTTATCCATATCTTTTAAGCCGGGCGCCACTTCAAACTTGCTGTTGATGTCAACTGCGAAAAGGTCTTTCGCCACATCACTCACAGCAAATTGTTTAAGCGCATCGGTATCTTCAGGCTGAATCCCACCACTCAGAAAGAAGGGTTTATTGATGTACTTCCCTTTCAATACCTCCCAGTTGAATTTCTTTCCCGTACCACCGTAACCGGCACCTTCGGTATCAAACAGGAACATATCTACCACATCAATGTAGGGTTTAATCATCCACTCAATCGGATCGTTTTCGCCGAGGCGGAATGCTTTCACCGTGGTAACATAATTCGATACCTGTTCACAAAACCGTGGTGTTTCATCTCCGTGCAGTTGCACGATGTAGAGGCCACATTCATCCACCGTACGCAGAATATCGTCCACCGTAGTATTTACAAAAACCCCTACTTTACTGGTTTTCTTCAACTTCATTTTTTTCAGGTCGGGCGCACTCATGTGTTTGAAAACGTACCTGGGCGATTTGGGGTAGAAAATAAAACCCGCAAAAGGTACTTCCATTTCATCGAGGGCCATAACCTGTTCAGGACGCGTCATGCCGCATACTTTAATTCTCATCTTGCTTCTTTTAGTTTTTTTGCAAACTCCGAGAAAGCAATCGCAGGATCAGGTTGTTTCATAAAACTTTCCCCGATCAGAAATCCTTTGTATCCGTAGTCAGTCAATTGATGGATGGTGTCCACATCGGAAATCCCACTTTCCGAAATTTTCACCTTCCCGGCGGGGATCAAGTTACTTAATTCGATGGAACGCTGCACATCTACCGTGAATGTTTTCAGGTCACGGTTGTTTACGCCCACCATATCCACTTCATCGCAAATATGCTTCAGTTCTGTATCGTCGTGTATTTCGAGTAATACCTCGAGTCCGAAAGAATGGGCGAAGGCGGCCATTTCCTGCACCCTTTGGGGAGAAAGGCAGGCAGCAATCAGCAGGATCACATCGGCGCCGATGGCTTTCGCTTCCACGACCTGGTATTCATCGATCATAAAGTCTTTGCGGAGGATAGGCACTTCGTTGAAACGTGCGCTGGTGAGGTCATCTTTGTTTCCGCCAAAAAAAGGTTCATCGGTAAGGATTGATAAGCCGGAAGCGCCGTTATCGGCATATACCTTTGTGATATCAGCCGAACGAACCCCGGCATTAAACATGCCTTTGGAAGGTGATTTTCGCTTAAACTCCGCGATGATACCGGTTCTTTCAGGATCGAGTAAAAACTGCTTTAAACTCAGTGTTTTTCTGCCAAATAATTCCGTTTTTTCCAGTTCCCAACTGCTGATCCTTTCTTTAGCGGCGGCTACTTCCTTTACTTTTTCGGCGACGATGGTATCGAGAATGTTCATTTGTTTCTGTTGAAATGGTTATTGAAGTGCCACAAGTTTGTTCAAAGCGTTCCATGCTTTTTTCCCTTCCAGACTCTCTACCGCAGCAGCATAGGCGGATTCATAATTTTTATACGCCCCGGTGCCGTTCAGCGCCATCGCCGCATTGGCCAGCACTACCGCATTTTGCGCCCAGGAGCCTTCTCCCCTGATGATCTTTGCAAACAATTTCGCGGCCTCTTCCACCGTATTTCCTCCGTATATATCCTGTGCCTGAACGGTTCTTTTCCCCAACATTTCAGGGGTCATAATACGTTCTCCTTCCTGTGTGATCACTTTGGTATCGGCAGTAAGACTGATCTCATCATACCCGTCCAGGCTGTGAATAATGGTAAAAGGCGTTCCGGCCTGTTGCAAAAGGTAATTGTAGATACGGGCCATCTCCAGGCTGTAAACACCTACCAGTTGGCAGGCTGGTTTTGCGGGGTTTACCATAGGGCCAAGCATGTTAAAAAACGTACGCATTCCGAGGTTTTTACGGATGGGCGCCACGGCTTTTAACGCGGGGTGAAACAAGGGTGCATGCAGGAAACATATTCCCGCTTCGTCCAGTTCTTTCTTCAGTTTATCATTTGAATTGCTGAACTTATA